>NZ_CAKKMM010000345.1:0-4519 GCF_918698205.1 Microbacterium sp. Bi128
AACCGTTCCAGCAGTCCGTTGACCTCGGAGACGTGCACGCCGGAACCGCGGGCAATACGGGCCCGGCGGGAGCCGTTGATGATCTTCGGAGCCACGCGCTCGTGCGGGGTCATCGAGCGGACAATGGCCTCGACGCGGTCGATCTCGCGCTCGTCGAACTGCTCCAGCTGCTGGCGGATGTTCTGCGCACCCGGCATCATCATGAGCATCTTCTTCATGGAGCCCATGTTGCGGATCTGCTGCATCTGGGCGAGGAAGTCATCGAGGGTGAAGTCTTCCTGGTCGGCGAACTTCTTCGCCATCCGGGCGGCTTCATCCTTGTCCCAGGACTTCTCGGCCTGCTCGATCAGGGTGAGGACGTCACCCATGTCGAGGATGCGCGAGGCCATGCGGTCCGGGTGGAAGAGCTCGAAGTCGTCCACGCCTTCGCCGGTGGAGGCGAACATGACCGGCTTGCCGGTCACCGACGCGACGGAGAGCGCGGCGCCGCCGCGGGCGTCGCCGTCGAGCTTGGAGAGCACGATGCCGGTGAAGTTGACGCCCTCGTCAAAGGCCAGGGCAGTGTTGACGGCGTCCTGGCCGATCATGGAGTCGATCACGAACAGGACTTCGTTCGGGACGATCGCGCGGCGGATCTGGCGCGCCTGCTCCATCATCTCGGCGTCGACGCCGAGACGGCCGGCGGTGTCCACGATCACGACGTCGTGCAGGGTGCGCTTGGCTTCCTCGACGCCGTCACGGGCGACGGCGACAGGGTCACCGGCAGGGTGGTCCAGTTCGGTGGACGTGGCGCCCGGGTGCGGGGCGAACACGGGTACGCCGGCGCGCTGGCCGACCACCTGCAGCTGGGTGACGGCGTTGGGCCGCTGGAGGTCGCAGGCCACCAGCATGGGGCTGTGGCCCTGGGACTTGAGCCATTTGGCGAGCTTGCCGGCCAGGGTGGTCTTGCCGGCGCCCTGGAGGCCCGCCAGCATAATGATGGTGGGTCCGGTCTTGGCCAGGCGGATCCGGCGGGTCTCGCCGCCGAGGATCTCGACGAGTTCCTCGTTGACGATCTTCACGATCTGCTGGCTCGGGTTCAGCGCCCCGGAGACCTCGGCGCCGAGGGCACGCTCGCGCACGCGGCCGGTGAATTCCCGGACCACGGGAACAGCGACATCGGCGTCCAGGAGGGCACGCCGGATCTCGCGGACTGTGGCGTCAACGTCCGCCTCGGTCAGGCGGCCCTTGCCACGCAGATTCTTGAAGGTTGCTGTCAACCGGTCAGAGAGTGAATTGAACACGCGCCGTGCACTTCTTTCAGTGGATCTACAGGTGGCGGCCGGTGCGGCACGCCAGCGTCGCGACTGGTATTCGCCTGGACGAACCGCCACGACAACAGGACTCGACTATCTAGGGTACCAAGATGCGCCTTCAAGATGGCATGCTGGCGTAGGTGACCAGCCAAACAACTGTAAAAACCCTGCTCATCCTGGGCGCTTCCGGCGATCTCACCGGAAGGCTCCTGTTACCGGGGCTTGCCCGCCTGGTGGCCCGGGGCCGCGCCGACGGCCTCGCCCTGGCGGGAGCGGGATCGGACCCCTGGACGCCGGAGCAGTGGCTTGGCCGGATCGAGGAGTCGTTCGCGGACGAGGACTCCAAGGCCGACGCCCACGGCAAGCGGGAGCTCAAGCGGATCCGCAAGGAGAGCACCTACCACCAGCTCGATGTCACGGCCGAGGGCCAGCTCGCCGGGCTCCTGGCGAAACTGGAGGGGCCTGTGGCTGTCTACTTCGCCCTGCCGCCGCGGGTCAGCCAGCTCGCGTGCGAGGCCCTGGCGCCGGAGGACGTGCCCGCCGGCACCCGGCTGGTCATGGAGAAGCCGTTCGGCTCAGACGAGCAGTCGGCGCGCCACCTGAACAAGACGCTGGCCGCGCTGGTCCAGGAGGACCACATCCACCGCGTGGACCACTTCCTCGGCAAGGCAACGGTCCTGAACATCCTTGGCCTGCGCTTCGCGAACACGTTCCTGGAGCCGGTGTGGAACCGGCAGAACATCGAAAAAATCGAGATCATCTTCGACGAGGACCTCGCCCTCGAAGGCCGCGCCCGCTACTACGACGGCGCCGGGGCGCTCCGTGACATGATCCAAAGCCACCTGCTTCAGATCATGGCCCTCATGGCAATCGAGCCGCCGGCATCCGTGGACGAACGCGATCTCCGCGATGCCGTGGCCACCGTGCTGCGGGCCAGCAGCATCAAGGCCCCCTACCGGCAAAGCAGCCGCCGGGCCCGGTACACGGCGGGTTCGATCAACGGCCGGGACATCCCGGACTACGCCAAGGAGGAGGGCGTGGACGCGTCCAGGGCTACTGAAACCCTCGCCGAGGTGCAGGTGGAGATCGACAACTGGCGCTGGCAGGGCGTGCCGTTCATCCTGCGCTCAGGCAAGGCGCTGGGCCAGAAACGCAAGGAGGCCGTGGTGACCTTCCGGCCGGTGCCGCACCTTCCGAAGGGGTTCACCGGCGTGGACGCCCCCAACCAGCTGAGGATCGGCTTTGGCCCGGACACGCTGCAGTTCGACGTCGACGTGAACGGACCGGGCAATGTCCTGAGCCTGGACAGGGCCACGCTGCAGGCCGAACTGAGCGCCTCCGAGCTCCTCCCCTACGGTGAAGTGCTCGAGGGCGTGCTGACCGGGGATCCGCTGCTCTCGGTGCGGGCGGACACGGCCGAAGACTGCTGGCGCATCCTGGCGCCGGTGCTGAAGTCCTGGACCGCCGGACATGTCCCGCTGGAGGAATATCCGGCCGGGACCCCGGGGCCGGAGGGCTGGCCGGCCTAGATTCGTCGCGGCAGGGCCAGCGCGGATCCTGCGGCGTGCCGGGCCGACACAGCAGCAACGACCAAGCAGCAACGACACAGCACTAACGACACAGCACTAACGACACAAGCAGCAACGACACAGCGGGCCGGATACCTTCTCAGGTATCCGGCCCGCTGTGTCAGTGCCGTGTCAACGCCCTGCCTGTCTCCCGTTCCGGGAGTGGAGCGG
Organism: Microbacterium sp. Bi128; assembly: GCF_918698205.1. Classification (NCBI taxonomy): domain Bacteria; kingdom Bacillati; phylum Actinomycetota; class Actinomycetes; order Micrococcales; family Microbacteriaceae; genus Microbacterium; species Microbacterium sp. Bi128. The sequence goes on from NZ_CAKKMM010000345.1 coordinate 3,035, forward strand.
GGGCAGCTAGATCGCTGCCGAACCACGCTCTCCGGTACGGACCCTGACAGCCTCGAACACATCCATCGTCCAGACTTTGCCGTCGCCGGCCCGGCCGGTGTTGGAACTGGCGATGATGACATCCAGGATGTCGTCCGCCTGTTCGTCGGTGGCCAGGACTTCCACCCGGATCTTTGGCAGCAGGTCCACGTTGTACTCGGCCCCGCGGTACACCTCGGTGTAGCCGCGCTGCCGGCCGTAGCCGCTGGCTGCGCTGACCGTGAGGCCCTGCACACCGTAGGCTTCCAGGCCTTCGCGAATAGCCTCAAGCTTTTCCGGTCGGACGATTGCCGTGATCAGTTTCATGCCCCCACACTTTCCTTGCCCGTTGCGTTCTGCTTGCCGTTGGACGCGGCGTCCACCGGCACTTCGGCGGCTGTGCCTTCCTCCTGCGGCTCGCCGCCCATCGGCTTGCCCGTGATCAGTTCGTGCAGCGGCTGGAAGCTGCCGCCGTGCCCGCCGACGCCGAACTCGTAGGCGGTCTCTGCGTGCAGGCTCAGGTCCACACCGACAACTTCCTGTTCCTGGGAAACCCGGAAGCCCATGAGCTTGTGGATCGGGAAGGCAATGATGAAGGTCATCACGGCGGTGAAGACGATGGCCATCATTGCCGCGAGGGTCTGGGCGACCAGCTGCGTGGTGCCGCCGCCGTAGAACAGGCCCGCGGCGCCCTGAGTCGGGGTGGCCAGGAAGCCGATTGCGACCGTGCCGACAACACCGGAGACGAGGTGTACGCCGACGACGTCGAGCGAGTCGTCGTAGCCGAACTTGAACTTCAGGCCGACGGCGAGCGCCGAAGCCACACCGGCAACGACGCCGAGGGCGATCGCACCCAGCGGGGAGACGTTGGCGCAGGCCGGGGTGATGGCGACCAGGCCGGCGACCACGCCGGACGCGGCACCGAGGGAGGTCGGGTGACCGTCGCGGAAGCGCTCCACGGCGAGCCAGCCGAGCATGGCTGCGGCCGGGGCGGCCAGGGTGTTGATCCAGATCAGTCCGGCCTGCTCCACAGTGGCAGCGGCACCGGCGTTGAAGCCGAACCAGCCGAACCACAGGATTGCGGCACCGAGCATGACGAACGGAATGTTGTGCGGGCGGTGGTTCGGGTCCTTGCCGAAGCCCTTGCGGTTACCGATGATCAGGACCAGAATCAGGCCCGCGACGCCGGCGTTGATGTGGACCACGGTGCCGCCGGCGAAGTCGATGACCGGCGCGAACGTCTGGCCGAACCAGCCATTCGCGGAGAAGAGTCCGCCGCCCCAGACCATGAAGGCCATCGGCGCGTAGACCAGGGTGGCCCAGATGGGGGTGAAGACCACCCATGCGGAGTACTTGGCGCGGTCGGCGACCGCACCGGAGATCAGGGCCACCGTGATGATCGCGAACGTGGCCGCGTAGCCGACCTTGAGCAGGTCGGCCGGTTCGGTGAAGTTGTGCAGGCCGAAG
>NZ_CAKKMM010000346.1:0-4502 GCF_918698205.1 Microbacterium sp. Bi128
CTCCCCGCCTCGTCGCAGGGCCTGGACGTGACGTGGTCGTCTGCCGACACCGACGTCATCACCGACGACGGTGTCGTCACGCGGCCCGACGGCGACACGACCGTCGCGCTCACGGCATCCGTCACCAAGGGGGCCGTGACTCTGACGCGCTCGTTCTCGGCCGCGGTCCGCAAGGCCGCGAACATCGGGGCGTTCGAGGGCTACACGTTCGCGTACTTCACCGGGAACTCCGTCGCGGGCGAGAACATCTACTTCGCCGCGAGCAACGGGAACAACGCCCTGTCGTGGACCGAGCTGAACAACGGCCAGGCCGCGCTCACCTCGACCTACGGCGAGAAGGGTCTGCGTGACCCGTTCCTCATCCGTTCCCCCGAGGGCGACACGTTCTACCTCATCGCCACCGATCTCTCGATCGGCCGCAACGGCGACTGGGACCGCGCGCAGCGTCAGGGCTCGAAGTACATCGAGGTCTGGGAGTCGCACGACCTCGTCACCTGGAGCGAGCAGCGCCACGTGAAGGTCTCGCCCGACACCGCCGGCAACACCTGGGCGCCCGAGGCGTACTGGGACGAGTCGCTCGGCGAGTACGTCGTCTTCTGGGCGTCGAAGATCTACCCCGAGAACGACCCGAACCACACGTCGGGCGTCGCGAACAGCATGCTCTACGCCACCACGCGCGACTTCGTCACCTTCAGCGACACGAAGGTGTGGCAGGGCGGCATGTCGCGCATCGACTCCACGGTCATCAAGGCCGACGGGGTCTACCAGCGTTTCACCAAGGACGAGGGCGCCGGCACGACCGGGTGCAGCGACATCATCCAGGAGAGCTCTCCGGTGCTGACCGCGACGCTCGACAAGTGGACGCCCGTCACTTCGTGCATCGGCAAGAACGCGGGCACGGGCGCGGTCGAGGGACCGAGCATCTTCAGATCAAACCCCGGTGACGTCAACGGTGACAAGTACTACCTCTTCGTCGACGAGTACGGCGGGCGGGGCTACATCCCCCTCGCTACGACCGACATCGCGAACCCGGACTGGAAGGTGCCGGCGAGCTATCGCCTGCCCGCCAGCCCGCGTCACGGCACGGTCATCCCCGTGACGGCGGCTGAACTGACGGCGCTGCGCGCCAACCTGCCTCAGCCCGTCTCGGCCAACGAGAACGGCGAGATCCTGCGCTACGACTTCAGCGACGCGCCGGGCGCGGTCCTGCACGATCGTTCGGGCGCCGGACGCGACGCGCAGATCCAGGGCGGTGCGACGTTCTCGGACGGTGCGCTGACTTTCGACGGGACGAACGATTACGTCGACCTTCCCGACGACGTGCTCGCCGGCGTCAACGACTTCACCGTCGAGACCGAGGTGCTCCTCGACCCCGCTCAGCGCACGCCGTACTTCCTCTACGGTTTCGGCAACACCGCCGGCGACGGGGCCGGAAACGGCTACCTGTTCTCGACCGGTGACGGTCAGTACCGTGGCGCGCTCACGACCGGCAACTGGAGCGGCGAGCAGAACACCGGCTCGGGTTCGGCGCTTCCCCGCAACAAGTGGGTGCACCTGACCTACACGTTGAGCGGGAGCACGGCGCGCCTGTTCCTCGACGGCGTTCAGGTCGCCGAGAACCGCAACGTCACGGTGCGTCCCGGCGACATCGGTGGCGGTCGCACGGCGGCGAACTACATCGGCAAGTCCGTGTACAACGCCGACAACCTGTTCCGCGGCAAGGTGCGCGAGTTCGCCCTGTTCAACCGGGCGCTCTCGCCGACCGAGATCGTCGAGCAGTCGGGCAACCCGACCATCCTCGGGGCCGTCAGCCTGCAGGATGCCAGTGCGCTCAAGGTCGCCCCGATGGTCGACGGTGCCACGCGTTCGGTGGTGTTCCCGGTGAAGCCCGGCACCGACCTGACGCAGCTGCGTCCGACGTTCGCCACGGCGTCCGGCACGACGGCGTCCCCGGCCTCGGGAACCGTGCGCAACCTGACCTCGCCGGTGACGGTGACGCTGAAGACCGACGGACAGGCCGACACGGTCTGGACGCTCTCGGCGGTCGAGATGAAGAGCCCGGTCCTGCCGGGGCTGTACGCCGACCCGAACATCGCGGTGTTCGGCGACACGTACTACATCTACGCCACGACCGACGGTGTCCCGGGCTGGGGCGGCAACGCGTTCTACGTCTGGAGCTCGAAGAACCTCGTCGACTGGACGCGCTCGGACGAGCCCATCCTGACGCTGGACGGCGCGAACGGGAACGTCCCGTGGGCCACCGGCAACGCCTGGGCGCCGACGATCATCGAGAAGGGCGGGAAGTACTACTTCTACTTCAGCGGGCACGAGCCCAACGCCAATCGCAAGATGATCGGCGTCGCCGTGGCCGACAGCCCCGAGGGGCCGTTCACCGCCGAGGCGCAGCCGATGATCACCAACGCCGAGAGCGTCAACAGCGGTCAGGCGATCGACCCGGCGGCGTTCACCGACCCGAAGACCGGAAAGTCGTACCTCTTCTGGGGCAACGGCCGACCCGTCTACGGTGAGCTCTCCGACGACATGAAGAGCATCACGGCGGGGACGATCAGGTCCATCAGCGGTCTGACCGACTTCCGCGAGGGGCTCTTCGTGAACTACCGCGACGGGATGTACCACCTCACGTACGCGATCGACGACACCGGTTCGGAGAACTACCGCGTCGGGTACGCCACGTCGACGAGCATCGACGGACCGTGGACGTACCGCGGCATCCTGCTCCAGAAGGACGCGTCGCAGGGCATCCTCGGCACGGGCCACAGCTCGATCATCACCGTGCCCGGAACCGACGAGTGGTACATCGCGTACCACCGGTTCGCGATCCCGGGCGGGAACGGCACCCACCGCGAGACGACGATCGATCGCCTCGAGATCGGGCCGGACGGCTTCTTCGCCACCGTGAAGCCGACGCTCTCCAGCGTCGACCCGCGCGAGGTGCCGGACACCCCGGAGCCGACGCCGACGCCGACGCCGACGCCGACGCCGACCGCGACACCGACACCGACCGCGACGCCCACGCCCACCGCGACGCCCACCGCGACGCCGACGCCGACCGCGAGCCCGGAGCCGACGGCCACGTCGGTGCCGACCGCGACGCCGAGCGCGCAGCCCACGACGACCCCGGATGCCGGAGCGTCGGTGTCCGTCTCGACCACGACGGTCGAGCGCGGGGGCATCGTGCGCGTGACGGTCACGGGTCTCGGCGCCGGTGAGCAGGTGACGGCGGAACTCCGCAGCGACCCGATCCGGATCGCGGGCATCCCCGCGGCCGACGCGAACGGCCGTGTCACCTTCGACGTGCAGATCCCCGGCAACCTCGCCGCGGGCAGCCACACGATCGTGGTCTTCGGGGCGGACGGCCAGGTGATCCGGTCGATCCCGATCACGGTGGTCGCGGCCGGGCAGCTGGCCACGACCGGTGCGCAGGCGCCGCTCGGCGGTGCGCTGCTGGCGGCGTTCCTGCTGGTCGCCGGGGCTGCGGTGTGGACGATCCGTCGTCCGCGACGCACCGACGCCTGATCGGCTGAACAGGAGAGGACCCCGGATGCCACGGCATCCGGGGTCTTCTGTCGGCGTCCCGCCCACGTTCGCGTGAGGGGTCAGAATCTGTCGCTTCGCGCTGACCGAAGCGACACTTCTTGACCCCTCACGCCCGTGGTCGGCGGCTCAGCCCAGCAGCGGGACCGCGCCCACCAGCACGCCGACGGCGAGCATCACGAGCGACACGATCGTGGCGCGCCACAGCACCTTCTTGTGGTGGTCGCCGAGGTTGACGCCGGCGAGCGACACGAGCAGCAGGATCGCCGGGACCAGCGGGCTCTGCAGGTGCACGGGCTGCCCGGTGATCGAGGCCCGGGCCATCTCGACCGGGGCGATGCCGTAGTTCGCGGCGCTCTCGGCGAGGACGGGGAGGATGCCGAAGTAGAAGGCGTCGTTCGACATGAAGAACGTGAACGGGATCGACAGCACGCCCGTGATGACGGCGAGGAACGGACCCATCGATGCCGGGATGACCTGGGTGATCCAGGCGGCCATCGCGGTGACCATCCCGGTGCCGTTGAGCACGCCCACGAGGACGCCCGCGGCGAGGACCATCGAGACGACACCGACGATGCTCGGGGCGTGCGCGACGATCTCGTCGGCCTGCGACCGCAGCTTCGGGAAGTTGACGATGAGGGCCAGGGCCGCGCCCACCATGAAGACGAACGCGAGCGGGAAGAGATCCATCACCAGCAGGACCATCACGGCGACGGTGAGGGCCAGGTTGAACCAGATGAGCTTCGGCCGCAGGGTCGGGCGGTTCGGGTCGAGCATCGTGTCGGCCATCGCGGTGTCGGCCGTGTCGACCAGCTGCGCCGCGGCGACGGCGTCGCGACCGCCGCGGACGGTGACGATGTTGCCGGTGCGCAGCGACGCCACGGCGCCGGGCTTGGGCTCCGCGCCGCGGAACAGCTTCGGCGCGCCGAGGCGACCGAACCCGCCGG
>NZ_CAKKMM010000347.1:0-4493 GCF_918698205.1 Microbacterium sp. Bi128
GGGGGACGTTGGCGAGGATATCGGCCGCGCAGCAGATGATCGGAGCGTCGGCGTTGACCGAGGAGTCGCCCGTGACCATCCCCACGTTCTCGGCGCCGAAGATCTCGACGAGGGCGAAGAACTTCTCGCTCACGAGCGCCTTGATGGGGGCCGTGTAGTAGCTGCGGCCGCCCCGGGCGAGGGATGCCGCGTGCGCGGCGACGGCGACGAGGGACTTCCCCGTCCCGGTCGGCGTGGACAGGATGACGTTCGCCCCCGACACGATCTCGATGACGGCCTCGTCCTGGGCGGGGTAGAGCGTGAGCCCGCGCTCGCTCGCCCACTCGACGAATCCCAGGTAGGCGGAATCCGGATCGGTGCCCGCGGGCACGTGGTCGAGGAGCGAGGTCACTGCTCCACCCTCTCATCCCCCGATCCGCGACCCGCCGGTCGCGCTCAGTCGGCGTCGGAGAAGACCCCGATCCGATCCCCGTCGCGCACGAACTGGACGGCGCTGCCGACGGGGAAACGCTGGCGGAAGGCCTCGTGCAGTTCGGGGGTGACGACGAACTCCACTGTCGCGGGGAAGGAGCCCGCCCCGCACCCTCCGTACCGGAACCCGCCCTGGAAGGTCCCGTCGTCCTCGGTCCACGGCGCGTCGGCCGTCTCGATGAGGAACAGGCACTCGGCCCGGTTGCCGGCGGAGTCGATCGGCGTGGAGCCGGCGAACGTCGTCAGCCCCAGGAAGTCGGCGTACCCCTTCACCTCGGACGGGTCGATGCCGAGCGGCGACAGCGAATCGGTTTGAACGGACGGATCGGGCAACAGGGTCTCCACCTGAGCGACGCCCGCGGTGCGTGCGACCGGAACGAAGGTCGCCGCGGCGACCGAGGCCGCGCTCGCCACGGCGGCGACCGCGGCGAGAGAGCCGGCCCACAGCCACAGCGTCCGGGGGCGGCGCACGACCGGTCGCCGGGAGGGGCGCTCCGGGGTGGTCGCTTCCTCGTCCTCCGCGCCGTCGGCAGCCAGCGCCGCGGTGTTGTCCGCGACCTCGGGCGGACCGCTCTCCGTCGGCGGCGATGCGGCGACCTCGGCACGGCGTCGCCGTTCGAGGTCCTCCAGCTCGTGCAGCCGCGCCCAGGCGACCGGATCACCGGCGAGATCGGCATCCGGCCCGTAGGCACGCGCGCGAAGCCTCGCCAGCTCGTCCTGCGCCTCGGCATCCATTCCTTGAATCGTCCCACAGCACGCGAAGTCGAGGGCGGGGCTTGCATGCGCGGGAATAGACCTGGGGATGCCGCGTTGCATACGTCATGCGCTCTTTCGGCACCCTCTCCTTCGGGCACTACGGCCCCCTCGGCGGCGGGCATCACCTGTCGGCCGGCGACTCGATGCTCCAGGCGATCGACCTCGCTCAGGGTATGGACGACCTCGGCGTGAACGGCGTCTCGTTCCGCGTCCACCACTTCGCGCGCCAGCAGGCTGCGCCCATGCCGCTGCTCGCGGCGATCGCTGCGCGCACCTCGCGCATCGAGGTGGGCACCGGCGTCATCGACATGCGGTACGAGAACCCGCTCATGCTCGCCGAAGAGGCGGCATCCGTCGACCTGATCAGTGCGAACCGTCTCGCGCTCGGCGTGAGCCGCGGGTCACCCGAGACGGTCGTGCGCGGCTACGAGGCGTTCGGCTACACGGGGTCCGAGGACGAGCGGGGCGCCGATATCGCCCGCGAACACTTCGACCTGTTCCTGCGCGCGATCGACGGCGAGGGTCTCGCCGAGCGCGATCCGATGAGCCCCTTCGGCGGCGGCACAGGTCTGCAGCGCATCGAACCGCACTCCCCCGGCCTGCGTAAGCGCATCTGGTGGGGCGCCGGCACGACGGCGACCGCCGAGTGGGCGGGCCGCAAGGGCATCAACCTCATGTCGTCGACCCTGCTCACCGAGGCCGACGGCACGCCTTTCGACATCCTCCAGGCTCGGCAGCTCGACGCCTTCCGCGCCGCCTGGGCCGAGGCCGGCCACGCGGGCACGCCGCGCACGTCGGTGAGCCGCAGCATCTTCCCCATCGTCAGCGACGAGGACCGGATGTACTTCGGCGGGTCGGCGGGCTCCGACCAGATCGGTGTGATCGACGGCATGCGCTCGACCTTCGGCAAGACGTACGCCGCCGAGCCCGACGCCCTCGTCGAGCAGCTGCAGAACGACGCCGCCGTGATGAGCGCCGACACCCTGATGCTGACGATCCCGTCGCAGATGGGCGTGGAGTTCAACCTCCGCCTCGTCGAGAACTTCGCGAAGTACGTCGCTCCGGCGCTCGGGTGGGTGCCGACCCGCGACTCCGTGTCCGCGAACTGATCAGGACGCGGCGGTGAACGTCGTCACCCCGGAGTGCGGGCGAACATCGCGTCCGTCTCCGGGGTGACTCGACCTCGAGGTGGGGAGCGCAGCGGCGCGATCTATCGGGCCCCGACGGGCACCTCTGCGGGAGCAGGAGCCAGCGGGAAACGGACCTCGGCGATCGTGCCCCTGGCGGGAGCGTTGTCCAGGCTGATGGTCGCCTTCATCCCCGCGAGCAGGTCTCGCGTGATCGCCAGCCCCAACCCCGTTCCGGCGACCCCGTCATGGATCGTTCGCGGGGCGCGGTAGAAGGGCTCGAACAGCCGCTCGCGCTCCGCGGGGTCGATCCCGGGCCCCTCGTCCTGCACGGTGACGATCACCGCATCCTCGGTGGCGCGCGCGGTGATCGTCACCGCTCCCCCGCGCGGCGAGAACTTCACGGCGTTGGTGAGGAGGTTGGTGATCACTCGGCCGAGATCGCTCGCGTACGCCATGACGCGCACGGAGGAGGCGCAGTCCACCTCGGTGGTCAGTTCTCGGCTCACGACGCTGTACCGCACGTCGAGCAGGCATTGCTCGATGACCTCCGCGAGCACGACCGGCACCGCCGGCGCCTCGGCGTCTCCCCGCTGCCGTCGGGCAGCGGCGAGCACGTTGCTGACCAGCTCGAGAAGGCGTTCGGAGTTGCGGAGGATCACGGCGACGTAGTCGCGTTCCACGGGAGTGCGCACGAGATCGGCGAGCTCCTCCGCATACCCGCTGATCGAGGTGAGCGGCGTTCTCAGCTCGTGCGACACGCTGGCGACGAAGTCGTCCTTCTGCTGGTTCATCGCCCGCAGCGCGTCGACGATCTGGCGCTGCTTCTCCAGCCGCGCGGCCATGACCGCCTCCGCCTCGCGCAGAGCACTGAGATCCTCGACGTAGAGGAGGTAGAACGTGCCGTAGTCCGATCGGTCGAGCGCCTCGATCGTGACGCGCAAGAGAGCGTCGTCGCCCTCGTCGACCGGCCACGCCGTGGTGTCGGACCGGCCGGGCACGAGAGTCCTCGCGAACGGTCGGAGCGTTCCGTCCGGCCGGACGACCAGGCCCGACTTCGCCGTCGCCGTCAACTCGGAGGCCAGCACGGTGGTCGCCATCGGGTTGATCTCCAGGACCACGAGCGCCCCGCCCGCTTCTTCCGACAAGATGGCGAAGCCGCTGCGGGCGCGCGCGAATCCCTCGTTCAAGAGCCGCCGGGTGCCTTCGCGCTGGTCGATCAACGCACGCTGGTGGGCCTGCGCCGCAGCGACGAACAGGACGGTGACGGCCAGGGTGATCGCATAGAGCTGCAACAGGCTCACGACCCTGATCGACCCGGCGGAGTTGGCGAACGCCCCGCCGCCGAGGGCGGTCAACCCACTCACCACGGCGATCGTCAGGACCAGTTGCGCATACGTCACACGCATCGATTGCGTGAAGGCCGCGTACATCAGGACGGGCACCGGCAAAAACCCCAGCGGGTCCCTCCAACCGGGGAAGAACGCCACCGCCGTGGTGGCGAGGGTGAGGAGCGTCAGCCCCAGGGAGATCCTCCACGGGGTCACGCGCTTCTCCCGCGTGATCAGGACGAGAGGGGTGATGACCAGAATGGCCGAGGTATGGGATGCGGCGATACCTCCGACCGTGGAGAGGAACGACCCGCCCTCCACGGCCACGCCCGCTGCGACCCCGAGCCCGCCCACGGAGCCGCCGACCACCGCGCCCAGCATGAACCGGCCGGCGGCTTTCAGGTTGCGGATCCCCGGCGCGGCGGAGCGACCCGTGGCGATGGTCGCCACGACGTACACCTCGATGGCCGCCGACAAGCCGCCGAGGACGGCGATCCCCATCCCGCGCTCGCCGATCACCGAGACGGCGACCATCATCGCCCCGTAGCCCGCACTGACATAGGGGCGCTGGGCTGACGAGGACATCAGGGCCGCGGCGGCACCGACACCCGCGGCGGGCCACCACCAACTCAACGTCGCGGGCCCACTCACCCACGTGATGCTGGCCAGCCCCACGACGACGCTGAAGAGCAGGGTGAGCGCCAGCGCTGCCGGGTGGCGCCACCCCGGGAGCGCGCGCACCCTGTCGGCGATATTGCTGTGGGACATGCCGGGATAGTATCCGTGCAGAGACCCGATCGAGTGCCGT
>NZ_CAKKMM010000348.1:0-4493 GCF_918698205.1 Microbacterium sp. Bi128
ACACGCTCCAGGGCAGGGGTGGATCTGGGTCTGCAGGCCTCGGATCCTGTTCGATGTTGCGTGGCCTGTTTTGCCAAGTCGTCGTCGAAGCCGCAGAGCATGGTCAGTTCGGCGAGCTGTTCATCGGCGATCTGGATGGAGCGCAGTGTGTGGGGCATGGTCCGGGCCGCTTCGGCGATGATGAACGCGTCCCGGGCGTCGGTTTTCGCTTCGCCCGGGTGCAGGTCCGCGATCCGGCGCATCGCCAGCCCGGGCAGGTATCCGACGGTGACACGGGCGGCCTGGGCAACCGCGACGGGGAGTGCACCGATCGTCGCGGGCTGGTCAACGACCAGCAGAATGCGGCCGTGTTTGCCCAGAGAAGTCAGTATTTCGCGCAGCCGGGCCTCGTCGTTGGGCAAAGCCTTGTCGAAGAGCTTCATCCCCGTCCGGTCCACTGCAACGGCGTGGTGCTCGCCGTTGCCGACGTCCAGGCCGATGAAGACATCAATGCTTTCGTGGTTTCCGATCACCTGTACCTCGCCGTCACAGCAGCTGATACCTGTGCTGGACTGTCCGCGGTGTCAGAGCCCGCATCCACGCTACGCACGACGATCCCAAACTGTCCTGCCTCTATTAGCGGTCTCTCCGGCACCTACCGGACCCCGGTGACAACACCCCCCGGATCATTGACGACTGGGGGCGGCAATCATGCCGGGGCCGGCAGGCCAGCATACCCTCATCCTGCAACAGGAACGGGCTACGAAAAAGGTAACGGGGCGGCACCGGTGGCGCCGACTAGTTCCGGCGGCTCTCTCGCTTCCGTCCTGGCCCGGGCTCTCGCGGGTTGCGGCCGTGGGTGGGGGGCCGACGCAGTGCCGTGGTCTTTCTGTGGAAATCGTCAGCATCGCCGGCCCTGCTTGGGCGAGACCGAGGGACACGTGCGGAACGACGGGCTGGTGCTGGGCAGGCGGGTGTCCCTGACTGGGGCGGAGCTTCCTGAGCGTGGAGTCCGATGCGTTTCCGGTGGCCGTACCGTCCACTCTGTTGCGTTCCGTGGGTGGAGCTTCTGATCGCATGGAACGGCCACACCGTTCATAAATGGCAGGTGCACAGTTCTCGTTGTTGCGGAAGGGCCCCCTCTCTGCCGGTGCCGCTGCGATCGCGCTAGTCAGCAACAGCCATCTTCGCCGCCTTCCAGAGCTCACGGACCATCTGGGCTGGAGTGGTCCGTCAATGTTTCACGTGAAACGGGGCCGCGAATCTGCGCCTTGCCCCATCGAACGCCAGGCAGGCTGGGCACCTATGTGAGGAGACATAAGGGCAGATGAATCCGGCCAGCGGTTGGAGACCGCTGCGCAGTCGTCAATCCGGCAGCCGGACCACATCCCTGCCCATGCGAGTCCGCCTGCGGATTGGCGATCCGGCTCGGCCATTGCACCGTAGGTGGTCAGCGCAATGCCGGTGGACTGGGGTGCCGACCAGTCGTTTGACCAAGGGTCCACCGTCTGCGTCATGATGGTTCGGCTTCCCCTTGCAAGGAATCGACCCACAGCTATGGCCCACTTTTGCCTGTCGGCCGGGCCGGCCGCGGGTGCGCCATGCGACCACATTGGTCCATGCCGGTGCGAAGCAGGAGAAGCGGCTCACTACGGCGTGGCTGCTGCTTGGCGGCGGAGCAAGCTCGCCGCAGCCACAGACGAACCTCGGAGCGACTGTTGTACCGTTCCCAGTCTCTGCGGGATCACCTGCTCCTGGGCGCCTCTGAAAGCGTCATATGGCGCCGCTACTGCGTTGTATGCCCGCGTGGTTGGCTGAACGAAGGCTAAGCAAGCTGCAGGGCATCTGAAGCCTTGCACGCCTCGGGATGCTCTAATACGGCACTGTCCGGTCCTGGCGGAGGCCGGCGGCACTCTCTCGCTGCTTACGATCACGGGTCGTGGGGGCAGCTTCCGTGAACGAAAATTGAAGTGGGTTGAACCGTGGGTTCGCGCGCGGGCCGGCAGGTTGGTCTGCTTGCTGCTTCGTCGGGTTCGGGCCATGGCTTTGTAGGAACGTTCCGGTGGTTACGGTAGAAATTGGCGCCGGACACGCGCCTCGAAAAGCGAACCTCAACAGAGGTCTCGATGTGGGCGTGGACGAAGATCGGGACAAAGTCGACGGCGCAGACCTGGACGCCGACCTTGGCGCGGGAACGGACGCGGGCCGTGATGCGGACGGTGATCTGGCGTCGGCGCCACAGGAAGCATGTAGTCTCGATCGCATTGTTGAAGACCTCTTGTGGGAGTCTGATCGCGAAAGCTGACCGGAACTGCCTCGCTTTGCGGATGTCTGCGTCCTTCGACTCCCCCGCTAACTTGCCGCTCACCCCTTTCGCCGGCTTGCTCCGACGTCCCCGATTCCGCATTCGGTACATGATTGTGCCTGTCAGTTTGCCGGGACCCGGGCAAAGGGAACCGGGGCCCTGACACGCATCCTCCCCACCCAGGTAGCCGGGTGCCATGACCGCCAACGTTCTGCTGCAGTCCCGTCGCCGCATTCAGCTGTAACCATGCGCCATGCCGGCATGCCTGATCTCCTGGGGGCCCCGGCGGGCGTGCTGTTCCTGCCGCATTTTTCAGCTTCCTCCGGTGAGCCCGACGCCTTATCCAATAGCCGAGATGGCCCTGGGGGGTCTTTCCCGGCACTCCGGACACGGCTCCCCTCATCCGGAACAGCACACCGGACGCCTCGCGGGCCCCCCACACTGTGCCGCTGCTGACGCACCTGCCGGCTTGCCAGTACCCGCTTGATGAGAGTGCAGTGCAGATCCAGTACTGCTGCACACCGGCTGATCCTGCTGCAGAGTGGTTGGAAGGAGTCTTCCGGCAGGAGCTCAGGCCGCGCGCCGCACCCGCGAGAAGGGAAGCGGAGGCCATGTGAAGTAGGGTCAGGGCCGTGCCGACTGATCCCAGACGCCGACCACGCCTTCCTGTGGATACGGCCTGGCTGGAACTGTCGGGATGGCTCTTGTGTGGGCATCCAGCCGCCATCATAGGGAAGCAGCCGAGCTGCTGCATGTTCCAACTACACGGCTACCCGCGCCGGGTCCGCTCCCCCGGACCAGTGTGTTTCGGGCGGCCAGGTTCGTCGCCCCGGGCACCAGGGCGCAGTTGCCTGCAGGATCCAATCCGCTGATCGCACGGGACCCGTAAGTTGGTGCGGCAACCGGAGGGATTCAAACCGCAAAGAAGGAAGGTCTGCATCCGGACCAATCTGATTGGGTTCGGGACTCGTGCATGCGCGTGTCAACTGTGCGGGCTCGACCGACCCGACCGCGTTTGCAGTCCGGTGCCTCCCTCATCCGAATCCCCGGGTCGACAGGCAATGCATCAGTCGGGACACGTCCAGGGCCGTCTCAATGCAAACAACGCATGACAAACACTCGGTCGACGAGCCTCTTCGTGTTGGCATCGGCCAACGGACCCGGCGGGTCCGCGAGGACCGGAGTGGAAAGATGATCGACCGGACAGACCCAGCGAGGGCGTGAGGGCCGCCAAGGTCTCCGAGCTCAGAGCATGTGAGCTGCCCGGCAAAGCCCATCGATTCAGCGGGTGCCGTCGTCGCATCTTGGCCCGGCAAAACGATCACCTGGACGTGGGACGGGAGAGTTCCTTGGGACAGTGACTCCGCTCCCCTGGTCTTCTTGAAGTCCGCCTTGCGCTGTGGAACAAGCTGGCTTCGGCCGGCGCGGCGGGCGATGCAATGACACGTCGGCGGTCCCGGCGTTCGACGGGTTTTGGTTCGACCCACCTGGATTTGCAGCTCCCGGCCGCCCTGGGATGACACGTCCGGAGGGTACTTCACCGCAGGTCAAAGCTGCATCCAGGCGAGGTTCGCGGGGCCGCTCCCGGCCCGAGTTTTAGCCAGCGGCCGGTCGATGGCGCGGTGGATAGGGCGGTGGATATTGCTGTGGATAACTTTGTGGATTAGTGACTGACGGCAGCCCGCTCGGGACGCCAGATTCTTGTACGAGCTGCTGCCGTGACAACTGCCCCGAACCTCCTTTGAGGGCCCACTGTCCGTTTCACGTGAAACATGACTATGGTGTGCAGCGACGATGGTCCAAGCATTCGCGAAGATGTACTAAATCGCCGTTCTACGGTTAATTTTTCAGGGATATACGCTCGAAGACCTGATTGCGGGCCGGAGTTCCTCATTGGGGTCCAGGACATATCCCCGGCACGGCGGATGGCGGGTCAGAGGACCAGTACCGGAGGGGCGACGGCGCTCGGCCACTCACTAGGAAGGGCATGTGAATAATCTCTCAGCACCTGTGGATAACGGTGTGAATAACTTCTGTGGAGAAACTGGTGGATATCGAGTGAGCTCCGGATCTTATAGCCGCTGGACAGGCCGGAAATGCTTGGGTGTCGGCCACCGCCGACCTCCGCTTGGTACCCAGCTCGGCGGTCGTGATGGCTCGTGGATTGGCGGTCGGTAAGCCTGCACCGGTTCCTATGAGTGTGGGGAAT
>NZ_CAKKMM010000349.1:0-4487 GCF_918698205.1 Microbacterium sp. Bi128
CGGTGGGTTCGCCACCTTCGAGAACGGAGACGGCGGAGTTAGTGGTTCCGAGGTCAATACCTACTGCACGTGACATGGATTGTTTCCTTACTTCCTTGGAATCTTGCGGAGATGGCCGCGGACCCGCAGTGGCTCCAACCACAGTGACTGTGGCTCTAACCGCAATAGGTCCGACCGTTATTGAGCGATCTACACTCAACTTTACCCAGAGGGGGACATAAGTCAATTTAAAGTTGAGCGAAGTCGACTCAACTCTGCTTTCCCGCCTCGCCCGCGGCAGCTCCTCGCCGCCTAAATTCCCCTCAATCCAGCCCTTCCGGCGCGTCCCGGGCGGCGTTTCGCCCTGCGCGAACCTGCCCGCTGGGCGCAGGGGCGCAGACCTGGGCAGGGGACCAGCCGGCGCCCGCGCCGGCTGGTCCCGCCAGCTTTGATCCCGTTAGTTGTCGCCCCGAGCGGCGTCGCCGTCGGCAGGCTCTCCCGCTGCCGGCCGGGCGGATCGCTCGGGACGGGACGTACCGGCGCTCCCGTAGTCACCTTCGGGGTATTCACCTTCCTCGGCGACGCCGGCGGGCTCACCGGAGACCCCGCCCTCGCCGTAGTCGCCCTCGGGATAGTCGCCTTCCACGTCGCCGACGACGGCGGCTCCGGCCACGCCGGCCTCGCCGTAGTCCCCCGCGGCGTACTCCCCCTCGACGGCGGTGGGCGGGACTTGGCCTGCCGTGCCGGCGGAGCCGTAGTCGCCCTCAACGTATTGCCCCTCAGGTGCCGTGGCCTCTGCCTCATCTTCCGCGGGACCGGCATCGACGTTCCGCGGCGCCGCTTTTCCGGGGACATTCTCTTCAGGCGTGTTCTCTGCAGGCCTGTTCTCTTCAGGCCTGGTCTCTTCAGACATGGATGGATCCTTCCTGGACGCATCTGGCGCGCCCGTGCGGGCGCAGGGGCAGTCTATCGAGCGCCACGGCAAGGCAACAGGGGAACCTGGTTTACCGGGCAGCGCCGGCCGCCGGCAGGCCCGCGACGTCGGCCAGCACCGCGAGGTGGTGGCCGAAGAGCTCCTCCCGGGCTGTGAACGTGTCTGCGCCATACTGGCCGAAAACCTCGAAACTGACGGCGCCGAAGAGCGAGGTCCAGGCCAGTGCGCCGCGGGCCAGGAGGTCATCCGGCACCGCCAGGCCGAACTCGGCGCGGATTTTCGCCAGGTCCCCCGCCAGCCCGGCGGCCACGGCAGGACTCCGCTGGCCGGTCGCGGCGAGCCGCCCGGCCCGGAAGGCGCCGTCGAGGATTCCCATGAGGGCCGTAATCACCCTCGTCCCGGGGCCGGTGGTCCGCTCCGCCGGGGCCTGGTAACCGGGCACCGGACTGCCGAAGAGCAGGGCGTAGCGGGAGGGCTCGCGCAGCGCCCAGTCCCGCACCGCACGGCCCAGCGCCGCGAAGCGCCCGCCGAAGTCATCCTCCGGCACTGCCCCGACGGCGGCATCCACCGCATCGCCAAGTTCGTTGTACGCATCAATCAGCAGAAGGGTCAGCAGCTCCTCGCGGCTCTCCACGTAGCGGTAGACCGCCGAAGAGACAACCCCGAGATCACGGGCCACGGCGCGGAGGGACAGCGCGGCGGCCCCGTGCAGCGCCAGATGCTCCCGGCCCAGCCGGACGATATCGGCCACCGTCTGGGCGCGGGCACGCTCGCGCGGGGTGCGCAGCCGCGCCGCCGCCGGGGCCGCTCCGGCCGCTCCGGCCGGGCCTGCCGCAACGCCGACGTCTATCGCGCCCGCAATCCTGTCCTCTGGCATGAGTCCAGCATTCCACATCCACGAGCACGGTCAACAAATGTGAGCACCGCTCTTGACTTGCCGGCCCCGGCGGCGCATCCTGAATGGGAGAGCACTGCTCTCGTTATTTCAAAAGGAGATCGGAATGTCCCAACCTGCAGCCTCCGGACACCAACCGTCCAGGCTCTATGTCGTCACAGGGGCCGGCCCGGTGGGCTGGACCGTCGCCGAACAGTTGGCAGCGGCGGGCCACCGGGTGCGCCTCCTGACGAGGTCCGGCAGCGGACCCGCCCACCCGCTGGTGGAACGAGTGTCGATCGACGTGTCCGAGCCCGCCCGGCTCGGCGAGGCCGTCCAGGGCGCCGCGGCCGTTTTTCACTGCATCCACGGCTCGCGGTACAACGCCGAGGTGTGGGCCAGGGAACTGCCGGCCGCCGAGCTGAATGTGCTCGCCGCGGCGGGCGCGGCGGGCGCCGTCGTGGTCTTCCCGGAAAGCCTGTACTCCTACAGCACCCCGGAAAACATCATGACCGAGGACAGCCCCCGGCAGGCACAGGGCGGCAAGCGCGGAGTCCGGACCGCACTGCTCGCGGCCCGGGCGGCCTCCCCCACCGCCACCGTGAGCATGGTGGCCGGCGATTTCTTCGGGCCGCGGGTCCGCAACTCGCACGCCGGCGAGCGCATGGTCCGGCCCGTCGCGGCCGGCAAGCCAATGCAGGTGATCGGGCGGGCGGACCAGCCGCATTCCTTCACGTATGTCCCGGACCTCGCGGCCGCCATGATTGCGGCGGCTGACAGGCCCCAGGTGTGGAACCGGGTATGGCATGCGCCCACTGGACCTGCACTGACCCAGCGCGAGATCGCGGGGGCATTCGCCAAGGCGGCCGGCGCCCGGGCACCGCGTGTCACCGGCGTTCCCGGGTGGGCGGTGAGGGCAATGGGAGTGTTTTCCACGGATATGCGGGACCTGGCCGAGACCCTGTACCAGTTCGAGCACCCCTTCGTCATGGATTCCACGGCGAGCCAGGCCGCGCTGGGGCTGACACCGACCCCGCTGCACGAGGCAGCCGCCGCCACCGTTGCCTGGTGGAGGGACCAGGGACAGTGACGGCGGCTGCGGTCTTCGGTTCCGCCTAGCGGACCCCGGCCTCCTCGTTTTCAGCCGGATCTGCCTTCGGATTTTCGGCGGACAGCGTGGCCCGGGCGCCGTCGCGGGCCACAGCCCCGCTCCCTGGCCGGCCGAGCTTGCCGGGCCACCAAAGCCGCGGGCCGATGTCGTAGGCCAGCGCGGGCACCAGCAGGGAGCGGACCAGCACCGTGTCCAGCAGGACGCCGAACGCGACGATGAAGGCGAGCTGGACCAGGAACATGATCGGGATGACGCCGAGGGCCGCGAAGGTGGCCGCCAGGACCACCCCGGCAGAGGTGATGACCCCGCCTGTCACTACGAGGCCGCGCAGGATGCCGGCCCGGGTGCCGTGCTTGAGGGATTCCTCCCGGACCCGGCTCATCAGGAAGATGTTGTAGTCGACGCCCAGTGCCACGAGGAAGACGAAGCCGAACAGGGGCACCGTCGCATCCGCGCCCGGGAAGCTGAAGACATTGTTGAACACGAAGGCGGAGACGCCCATCGCCGCGGCATAGGACAGGACCACGGAGGCGACCAGCAGGACCGGCGCGAGCACCGAGCGCAGCAGCAGCATGAGGATGACCAGGATGACGCCCAGGACCACCGGGATGATGGTGACGAGGTCGCGCTGGGCAGTGGTGTTGGTATCCAGCGCCGTGGCCGTCACACCGCCGACCAGCACACCGCTGTCTATCTTCTTCAGGTCCTGGCGGAGCGACACCACGGCGTTTTCGGCCTCGGCGGAGTCCGCGGCGTGGTTCAGCGTCGCGTTGATCAGGACCTTCCCGTCCCTGATTGCGGGGGCAGCCGGCGCGCCCGGGGCGCCGGTGATGACCGGGGCGCCGCCTTCGGCCAGCAGATAGGCGTCTCCGACGCCGTCGCTGGTCTGCAGCTTCGCCAGAACGTCCTGGGCGTTTGCCTCGTCGGCCACGATCACCGCGGGGCTGCCGGACCCGGCGTCGAAGTGCCGGCCCAGGGCATCCTGCCCGTCGACGGCATTGGAGGAGGTGAGGATGACGTCGGTCTGGGCGACGCCGTTGGCTTTAAGCTGCAGGAGGCCGGTAGCGGCTACCAGGAGCAGCAGCACCGAGGCGACCCAGACCGTGCGCGGCCGGCGGGATACGAGCGAACCGGTGGCCCGCCAGAGTCCCTTCTGGCCCTCGAGGCCGGTGACCAGTTCCGGTTCCCGATCGGTTTCCGGTAGCAGTTTGGGCCGGAACGGCCAGAACGCTGCCCGGCCCAGCAGTGCCATCAGGGCCGGCAGCAGGGTCAGGGCGGCGAAGAGCGCGCAGAGGATGCCCGCCGCCGCCACCGGGCCGAGGGCCTTGTTGGAGTTGAGGTCGGAGAACAGCAGGCAGAGCAGCGCGATGATTACGGTGGCGCCGGAGGCCAGGATCGGTTCCCAGGCCGCCTTCCATGCGGTGACGGCGGCGGCCGTCCGGTTGGTGGTGTGGGTCAGGGCTTCGCGGAACCGGGCCACATACAGCAGGGCGTAGTCGGTGGCTGCGCCGATCACCAGGATGGACAGGATGCCCTGGCTCTTGCCGTTCAATTTAATCCAGGCGGCCTTAGCAATGCCAAACACCACC
>NZ_CAKKMM010000350.1:0-4486 GCF_918698205.1 Microbacterium sp. Bi128
ATCCCGGATTACCTCGCCCGCGCCTCCGGCACCGTCAGCGTCACCGTCCAGATTGAATCCGTTGCCGCAGTGGCCGCCGTCGGGGAGATCCTCGAAGTGGAGGGCGTGGACGCGATCTTCCTCGGGCCCTCCGACCTCGCCGCCTCCATGGGGCTGCTGGGCCAGCAGGAACACCCCCGGGTACGCGCCGCCGTCGAACGCTGCCTCGCCGCCGCCACAGCGGCCGGCAAACCTGCCGGCGTAAACGCCTTCAACCCGGCAACGGCCCGCGCTTACCTGGCCGCCGGCGCCGCGTTCGTGCTGGTCGGGGCCGATGTGTCCATCCTGGCCCGCGGCTCCGAGGCCCTTGCCGCCGACTACATCCCACCGGATGCGGTGGCTGAGCCCGAGGGCACCCCCGCCAGCTACTGAGGGCCCTCCGCATTAAGCGCAGTTAAACGCGACGGCGGCAGCCACCTTTTCCAGGTGGCTGCCGCCGTAGCATTTCTGCGTGCCGCGCGTCGGGACCGGTGGGTCCTAGCTGTAGAGCTCGCTCTTGGGCGCGTTGTTCTTGACCTTCTGCCAGCCCAGCCACAGCACCAGGGCGAAGAACGGGACGGTCGCCAGGGTCCACAGGCCCAGGTGGAAGACCTCGCCGGTCTTGCTGGTCATGGTGTCGAAGCCGATCAGCACGGTGATGGCCAGCAGCGCGACCAGCCCGGCCCAGCTGGTCCACGGCGAGCCCGGCATGGGCAGGCTGGAGACGCGGCCCTTCTGGTGGCGCAGCGCGATCTGGCTGGCGAAGATGGCGCCCCACGTGAAGATCACGCCGATCGAGGCGGTGTTCAGCGCGAGGTCGAAGGCGTGCGAGCCGCCGAGCCAGATGTTCAGCAGGATGCCCACGAGGTAGAAGGCGGCGATCGCCAGGATGGCCGCGTACGGCACGTGGCGCTTGGACATCCTGGTGAGCCACTGCGGGGCGTGCCCGTTGTTGGCCATGGTGCGGAAGACACGGCCGATCGAGTACAGGCCCGAGTTGCAGGAGGACAGTGCGGCGGTGATGACGATCATGTTCATCACGTCGCCCACCCAGCCGAGGCCCATCTGGCCAAACACGGTGACGAACGGGGACACGCCGGCCTTGTACTGGTCCGAGGGCAGCAGCATGGCCAGCAGCAGCACGGAACCGACGTAGAACACCACAATGCGCAGTACGACGGCGCGGATTGCCTTGGGCACTTCGCGCTTGGCGTTTTCCATCTCACCGGCGGTGATGCCGACGAGTTCGATGCCGTTGTAGGCGAAGATCACGGCGTTGAGCACGAGGACCATCACCAGGGCGCCCTTGGGGAACATCCCGCCGTCGTCGGCGAAGAGGTTGGCGACTGAGGCGTGGCCCGTGCCGACCTTGGCGTTGGTGACCACCATGAAGGTGCCCACGGCCAGGAAGATCAGGATGGCGCCGACCTTAAGGCAGGACGCCCAGAATTCAAACTCGCCGAACGCCTTGACGCTGAGCAGGTTGACGGCCACGAGCAGCGCGAGGGCGGCAATCGCGGAGGCTTCCACCGGCACGTTGGGGAAGAAGAACTGGAAGTACAGGCCGATCGCGATCAGTTCGGCGATCCCGGTCATGCCCCAGTTGATGAAGTACATCCAGCCGGAGAGGAAGGCGCCCTTCTTGCCGAACATTTCGCCGGCGTAGCTGACGAAGGAGCCCGAGGTCTGGCGGTACATGATGAGTTCGCCCAGCGCCCGCATGAGCAGGTAGGCGATCACGCCGGCGATGGCGTAGGAGAAGATCAGCGCCGGGCCCGTGGAGGCCAGGCGTCCGCCGGCGCCCATGAACAGGCCGACGCCGATTGCGCCGCCCATCGAGATCATCGTCACGTGGCGCCCGCTCAGGGTCTTCTTATAGCCCTCGGCGCTGAGGGTCGAGTCGACGGCGGATTCCGCGGGCGCGCTCTGGAGTTCTGTGGGGGTAATTGATGGCACAACGGTTCCTTGTAGGTCGGATTATGGCCGGGACGGGACCGGGATTCGGTTACATTCCATTCGGGTTTCTGCCCGGTGGGACAGCAAGATGTACCGAACCTCACAAGGAGTCAAACCCTCGCGCGGCTCATCCATCGTACTGGAATTCCCGGACCGGCCGTGACGCGGGCAACAGCAGTCAGGCGCTATGCCTAATTAATGACACCAAATCTGCCAAATAGCCGAATAATGTTCTATTTGGTCCGCGCAGGCTCCGGCGAATCGTTCTGCTACGCCAGGGCGCCGTCGCGCATCGAGTACCGGAGCCAGTTACCGGCGCCGTTTCCGTGCCCGGTTTCCTGCCTGGCGCCGTGCCTTGTTTCTCGGCTCGTTCCTCGCCGGGCGCAGGTGCTGAACCACTCACCCAGCGCGCGGTCGTGGCTGACCATGACCAGTGTCCCTGCGAACTCGGACAGGGCCGCTTCAAGCTGTTCCACCAGCACGGGCGCCAGGTGGTTGGTGGGCTCATCCACCAGCATCGTCCCGAAGCCGCCCAGCAGGAGCCGGGCCAGCGCCAGCCTGCGTTGCTGCCCCGCGGATAGGCTGCCCACCGGCACGTGGAATTCGCTGGTCCGGAAGAGCCCCAGGCGCAGCAGCGCCTCGGCGTGCTCATCGACATTGCCGCCCAGGCCCGCGGCAAAGGCGGGCAGGAGCCGCAGTCCCGGGCGCTGCGGGAGTTCCAACTCCTGCTGCAGATAGCCGATCCGGCCGTGCCTCACCACTTTGCCCTGGGCCGGTTCCAACGTGCCGGCGAGGACGGAGAGCAGCGTGGACTTCCCGGCACCGTTGGGGCCCGTAATGAGGATCTTCTGGCCGGCTTCCACCCGGAAATCCGTGGGTTCCAGCCGGCCGGGCACCGCGACCCCCTTCGCCTCGAGCGCCGGGCCTTCGGCCACGTCCGCCCGCAGATCCGTTGCCAGTTTCAGGGGTACTGGGGGACGGTCAATCGGGTTTGCCTCCAGCCGGCGCAGACGCTCCTGGGCGTTGCGGACCTTGCTGGTGGCCGCCTTCTGCCACGTGCCGGCCTTGAAGTCGAACCCCATCTTGTCGCCGTCGCGCTGGCGGGCGTAGCCCATCTTGCCGGCAACCGTGTCCGCCTGGAGCCGTTCGGCCGCCATCGCGTCCAGCCACCCGTGGTACTGCTGTGCCCAGCGCTGGCGCTCGGCAGCCTTCTCCCGCAGGTAGCCTTCGTAACCGTTGCCATACCGGTTGACCGACCGGCGCTCGGCATCGACCTCAATCACGGTTGAGGCCACTTTGCGCAGCAGCACGCGGTCGTGGGAGACCACCACCACCGTGCCGCGGTGCGCGGCCAGCCGCGCCTCCAGCCAGGCCGTACCGCTGGCGTCCAGGTGGTTGGTGGGTTCGTCCAGGAGCAAAATGTCCGCGGGATCGGCGAGAACGCAGGCCAGTGCCACCCGTTCCTGTTCCCCGCCGGAGAGCGAGCCCAGCGTCCGCATCCGGTCCAGCCCGCCCAGGCCGAGCCTGTCCAGCGCCGCTTCCACCCGGGATTCCGCGGCGTAGCCTTCCCGGAGCTGGTACTGCGTCTGCAGGTTTCCGTAGCGCTCCAGTTCGTCAGCTTCCGCGCCGGCCAGCCCGTCCTCCAGGCGGTCCAGCTCGGCCTCCAGCGCGCGGAGCGATTCCAGTGCGGCGTCGATCGCGTCGCTGACAGTGAACAGCTCCGGCAGGCCGTGGGTCTGGGCAAGGTAGCCCACGCGGCCGTGGCTGACGGACGTGCCCTCGTCCGGGGCCTCGAATCCGGCCAGGATCCGCAGCAGTGTGGATTTGCCCGCGCCGTTTTCGCCGACGATCGCCACATGTTCACCGGCCGTGATGGCAACGTCGACGCCGGCAAAAAGCTGGCGGTCCCCATAGCCGTGGGATACGCCCGAAAGGCGGAGATGTTCGCTCAAGGAGTCCTCGCAGTAGGTGCCAGCCTGCCCGACGGCGGCTTGCGTCCTCAGTATGGCACCGCCGGCCGTCACTGGGCACTGAGGCCCTGGGCACTGAGACGGGTGCCGCCGTCGGGCGTCAGGTCTGCGATGGCGCCGGGGATCAGCTGGACCGCGTCCTCCTGCCTCGGCACTAGGCTGGGGGCATGGGCACAGCTCTCCGTACACCACCCGCGCCGCAGCCGGAGCTTTACCGGTTCTCCCGGCTGGATTTCATCACTGTTGGACTCTATGTTGCCGTGGCCGGTCTATTCGCCGTGGCGGGCAGCCTGCTGGAGCCGCTGCTGCTGCAGATATCGCCCAATCCTGCGGTGGCGTCCTACGCGGTGAACCTGATCTTCTACGCAACGGTCGGCGTCCTTGCCCTGACCGCCGCGCGGCATGTTGCGGTCCGTGATCTCCGCGTCCTTGCCACAAGGCCCTGGTTCACGGCCCTCATGGTGCCGCTGACCGTCGTCGCAATGCTCATTCTCACCGCGGTTCTCGTGGCCCTCAGCGGACCTGTGCAGACCTCCGCCAAC
>NZ_CAKKMM010000351.1:0-4461 GCF_918698205.1 Microbacterium sp. Bi128
ATCCGCCAGCCCGCGCACGTGACCGGCACGGTGGGCGTGAAGCCGACCTACGGCGGCGTCAGCCGCTACGGCGCGATCGCCCTGGCATCCAGCCTCGATCAGGTCGGACCCGTGACGCGCACCGTGCTCGATGCCGGCCTGCTGCACGACGTCATCGGCGGCCACGACCCGCACGACTCGACGTCGCTGGCCGACGAGTGGCCGTCCTTCGCCGCCGCCGCCCGCGAGGGTGCGACCGGCGAGGTGCTGAAGGGCCTCAAGGTCGGCGTCATCCGCGAACTCGACGACCGCGGCTTCCAGAAGGGCGTCTCCGACTCGTTCCGCGCCTCGCTCGCCGCGATGGAGGCCCAGGGGGCCGAGATCGTCGAGATCAGCGCCCCGCACTTCGAGTACGGCGTCGCCGCGTACTACCTGATCCTCCCGGCCGAGGCATCCAGCAACCTCGCCAAGTTCGACTCGGTGCGTTTCGGCCTGCGCGTCACGCCGCAGGGCACGCCCACCGTCGAGAACGTCATGGCCGCGACGCGCGACGCGGGCTTCGGCCCCGAGGTCAAGCGTCGCATCATCCTCGGCACGTACGCGCTGTCGGCCGGGTACTACGACGCGTACTACGGCAGCGCACAGAAGGTGCGCACGCTCATCCAGCAGGACTTCGATGCCGCCTTCGCGGAGGTCGACGTGATCGCGACGCCGTCGGCACCGACGACCGCGTTCCGTCTCGGCGAGAAGATCGACGATCCGCTGCAGATGTACCTCAACGACGTCACGACGATCCCCGCGAACCTCGCGGGCGTCCCGGGTATCTCGATCCCCAGCGGCCTGGCCGAGGACGACGGTCTGCCGGTCGGCATCCAGTTCCTCGCGCCCGCTCGCGAGGACGCCCGCCTGTACCGCGTCGGCGCGGCGCTCGAGGCGCTGCTCGTCGACCGGTGGGGCGGACCGCTCCTCGACAAAGCCCCTTCTCTCACGAACGGAGCGACGCGCTGATGGCGAAAGACGCGCTGATGGACTTCGACGAGGCGCTCGAGATGTTCGAGCCCGTGCTCGGCTTCGAGGTCCACGTCGAACTGAACACCGCGACGAAGATGTTCTCCGCCGCTCCCAACCCCGCCAACGAGGCGAACCACGCCGCCGCGCCCAACACGCTCGTCGCCCCGGTCGACATGGGTCTGCCGGGCGCGCTGCCGGTCGTCAACGCCGAGGCGATCCGCTCGTCGATCAGCCTGGGGCTCGCCCTCGGCTGCTCGATCGCGCCGTCCAGCCGTTTCGCGCGGAAGAACTACTTCTACCCCGACCTCGGCAAGAACTACCAGATCTCGCAGTACGACGAGCCGATCGCGTTCGAGGGCTCGGTCGAGGTCGAGCTCGAAGACGGCACCATCGTCACCGTGCCGATCGAGCGCGCGCACATGGAAGAGGATGCCGGCAAGCTCACGCACATGGGTGGAGCCACCGGCCGCATCCAGGGCGCGGAGTACTCGCTCGTGGACTACAACCGCGCGGGTGTGCCGCTGGTCGAGATCGTGACGAAGCCGATCTTCGGTGCCGAGCACGCAGCTCCGGCGTTGGCGAAGGCGTACGTCGCGACGATCCGCGACATCGTGCGGGGTCTCGGCATCTCCGAGGCCCGTCTGGAACGCGGCAACCTCCGCTGCGATGCGAACGTGTCGCTGCGCCCCCGCGGGCAAGAGAAGCTCGGCACGCGCACCGAGACGAAGAACGTCAACTCGATGCGGTCGGTCGAGCGCGCCGTGCGGTACGAGATCCAGCGCCAGGCGGCCATCCTCGCGGCCGGGGGCACGATCACGCAGGAGACGCGGCACTGGCACGAAGACACGGGACGTACGTCGCCGGGTCGCCCGAAGTCGGATGCCGACGACTACCGCTACTTCCCGGAGCCCGATCTGCTCCCCGTCGTCCCGGCGCCTGAGCTGATCGAGGAGCTGCGTGCCGCGCTCCCCGAGCCGCCGGCCGCACGGCGTCGCCGGTTGAAGGCCGACTGGGGCTTCGCCGACATCGACTTCCAGGGCGTCGTCAACGCCGGCCTGCTCGACGAGGTCGAAGCCACTGTCGCCGCGGGCGCCACGCCCGCCGCCGCCCGCAAGTGGTGGCTGAGCGAGATCAGCCGCATCGCGAACGCCGAAGAGCGGGAGCCGGCAGAGCTCGTCAGCCCGCAGAACGTCGCCGCGCTGCAGCAGCTGGTCGATGCCGGAACGCTCACCGACAAGCTCGCGCGCCAGGTGCTCGAGGGCGTCATCGCCGGCGAGGGGACGCCGCAAGAGGTCGTCGATTCCCGCGGCCTCGCCGTGGTCTCCGACGACGGCGCGCTGATCGCCGCGATCGACGACGCCCTCGCCGCGCAACCCGACGTGCTCGCGAAGATCCGCGACGGCAAGGTGCAGGCCGCCGGTGCGGTCATCGGCGCCGTCATGAAGGCGATGAAGGGCCAGGCCGACGCCGCGCGCGTGCGCGAGCTCGTGCTGGAGCGCGCCGCCGCGCAGTAGGACACCCCGGATGCCACGGCATCACCGGTCGAGCACCGGTGGGCCGTGGCATCCGTCGTTCCCGAGCTGCCGTAACGGGTTCTCGACATCGTGCCGGGGTGAGGAGAGGCGAGGGCGCGCGCCCAAACTCAGTGATTCGCGCGAACTCCGTGGAGTGCGGGGACCGTCGACGGA
The DNA here is from genome assembly GCF_918698205.1 of Microbacterium sp. Bi128. Classification (NCBI taxonomy): domain Bacteria; kingdom Bacillati; phylum Actinomycetota; class Actinomycetes; order Micrococcales; family Microbacteriaceae; genus Microbacterium; species Microbacterium sp. Bi128. The sequence continues at coordinate 2,679 of NZ_CAKKMM010000351.1, forward strand.
GGTTGTGCGAATCGCTGAGGCCACGCACGTCACCGTGGCGCTTCCGTACCCGGGCCCACGATGTCGGAGGCCCGGGGGAGAATGGATGCCATGGGACGCGGAGACGGAACGGGACGCATCGTCTCGCCGCCCGGTGCCGACGACACGGGCACCGGCATCCTCCACGTCGACATGGACGCGTTCTTCGCCTCGGTGGCGGTGCTCGACGACCCGTCCCTCGCGGGTAAGCCGCTCATCATCGGCGGATCCGAAGGGCGGGGTGTCGTCTCGAGCGCGTCGTACGAGGCGCGCCGCTACGGGGTGAAGTCGGCGATGCCCGTCGCGATCGCGCTGCGGATGTGTCCGACGGCGATCGTGGTCAATCCGCCCTACTCGCGCTACACCGAGATGTCCCGTCAGGTCATGGCGATCTTCGACGAGATCACGCCCCTGGTGGAGCCCCTGTCGATCGACGAGGCGTTCCTTGACGTCCGAGGAGCACGACGGCTGTGGGGCAGCCCCGGCACCATCGCGCGCGATCTGCGCGCGCGCGTGAAGGAACGGACGGGCCTGACGTGCAGCATCGGCGTGGCCGCGACCAAACACGTCGCGAAGATGGCCTCGACGATCTCCAAGCCCGACGGGCTGCTGGTCGTGGCCGAGGGCGACACCGAGGCATTCTTGCGTCCACGCTCCGTGCGTGCGCTGTGGGGCGTCGGGCCGAAGGCGGCCGAGGCCCTCGAGTCCCGTGGTATCCGTCTCATCGCCGATGTGCTCGACACGCCCCGCCCAGCGCTCGAGAAGGTGCTCGGTTCGGCGATGGGCGAACGCATCTGGCACCTCGCGCGCGGCATCGACGCCCGTGAGGTGCACACCGGGCGGGTCGAGAAGAGCGTCGGCCACGAAGAGACGTTTCACACCGACATCTCCGACACCGCCACGCTGCACGTCGAGATGCGGCGCCTCGCCGACCGCGTGGGCGCGCGGCTGCGCAGCCAGCAGTTCGAGGCCTCCACGATCTCGATCAAGGTCCGCTTCAGCGACTTCACGACCCTCAGCCGCTCCCGCACGCTGACGGAACCGACGTCGGTCGGCCAGCGGATCGGCGACGCGGCCATCGAACTGTTCGACGGGATCGATCGTCGTCAGGCGGTTCGACTCGTCGGGGTGCGCGGCGAGAAGCTGCGGCCCACGGCGATGGCGGCGACACTGTGGGACGACGACGCCGAATGGCGCCGCGTCGAGGGCGCGCTCGACGGCGCCGCCGCGCGGTTCGGCCGCGGCGCCGTGACGCGCGGTTCGCTCCTCGGCCCCGCCCGCGGTGGGGGAGCGCTGCCGACGAATCCGCGGCCCTCGTACGAGCACTGACACGGCGGCGTCCCGGACGCAACGCCCCTGGGCCTCGTCGGTGGTGGCCGGTACGGTGGGGACATGCCCAACATCGCATTGGAACTCGGCAAGCAGGCCACCAGCTTCGGCGTCACGTCCGCCTACGGAGAGCAGCAGGACGTCGACGGCGTGCGCATCGTCCCCGTCGCACTGACCTGGGCCGGTTTCGGCGGGGGCTCCGACGAGCAGGGCAACGGCGGCGGCGGGGGCGGCGGCTACACGCTGCCGCTGGGTGCCTACATCCGTCGCGGCGACGACCTGCGCTTCGACCCGAACCTGGTGTCGCTCCTCGCTGTCGGGATCCCGTTCGTGTGGGTCGCCGGTCGCGCCCTCAGCCGTGTCATCCGCGCCCTCAAGAAGTAGCGCCGACCCCCTCGACGAGGCCCTGACCGTCGCGGTCGGGGCGGTCTCGGCG
>NZ_CAKKMM010000352.1:0-4447 GCF_918698205.1 Microbacterium sp. Bi128
CGCCTCGGCGAAGGCGAGCGCCGCCGCCCTGCCTTGGCCGCTGGCCGTTCCGGTGATGACGGCGGTCTTGCCGTCGAGGCGCTGGCTGGAGACAGGCATGGGGGATCCCTTTCGAAAGTACGTTTCTTCGACTTTCGCAGGGATGGTCCGGATGGGGAACGGCGCTTTGGTTCTAGGTGGTATCCGCCGCGTGGATAGTTACCGGGTGCGCGGTGATGGGGAAGAGTTCGTGCAGCCGCGAACAGGCCCGCTGGACCACGGAACGCAGCCAGACGCTGGCAGGGTCCTCCGCCTGGGACGGGTGCCAGTACATCGCTTCCACGAGGGACGCTTCAGCGCCTTCGGAGAACCCCAGCACAACGATATCCGCGCCGCGCTGGGCCCGTGCTGCCAGCATCCCGGGGACGAGCGCCACGAGGTCTGTCCCTTCCACCAGGAGTGGCAGGGACAGGAACCCGGCCACCACAGCCGCCACGCGGCGCTGAATACCTCGCGATTCGAACAGCTTGTCCGCCGGGGTGCTGATTCCCTCACCGAAATAGCCGACGGCGTGGGGAACGGTGGCCAGGTCCTCCACGGTGAGCCGGGGCCGCTGGAGCAGGGGATTTCCGGTGTCAGCCACAGCAACAAAGCTGTCCCGGAACAGCTGCTTGCTGGCTCCCTGCATCTGGTATCCCGTGGGCCCGACGAGCAGGTCGATTTTTGAGTAGTCGGCCATCTGGCCCTGGATCCCGGACTTGGCTGTGGGAACGAAATCCACCGACACTCCGGGGGCCTCCTCGCGCAGTATCCCCCGCAGCGGCCCCACGATCAGGGCCGCCGCGTAATCCGAGGCGGCGATAATGAACTCCCGCTCGCTCGTGCCGGCGTCGAAGCCGGACCGCACCCGCGTGGCCCGCTGGATGTGAAGCATGGCTTCATCAACCAGCGGGACCAGGGACTGTGCGAAGGGCGTGAGGTCATAGGCGCGGCCGTTCCGCACCAGGAGTTCGTCGTCGAAATGGCGCCGGAGCCTGGCCATTGCGGCGCTGGTGGCCGGCTGGCTGAGCTGGAGCCTCTCGGCTGCCCGGGAGATATTCCGCAGTTCCAGCAGGACCTGCAGCTGGTGCAGCAGGTTGAGGTCCAGGTTCTTCATACCCACAGGTTATCCGTGCCTCGACGTCAGCCCGGCCACAGCTGGCGGGCGTCTGAGCCCCAACGAGCAGCTGACCTAGGCACTCTGCGAACCAAGCTCCTCAGCAACCTTCCGGGCACCGCGGACGGCGATGGCCACGCTCATCAGCGTGGGATTCATGGCCGTGGCCGTCGGAATGAGCGCATTTCCGCCCACCACCAGGTTGTTGTAGCCCCACACGCGTGACCAGGGATCCGCCACCGAGGTGCCATCGTCGGTTTCACCCATGCGCATGGTGCCCTGGTAGTGCAGGCTCGAGCCGTTCGGCATTAGCCTGGGCTCGGCCACGAAGGCGCCCAGGGCCTTGCCGGCACGCCGCAGCCGCTCGGTTGCCTCGGCGATTTCCGCGTTTTCCCGTTCTGTGAGCGCATACTCGATTCTCATGTTGGGGAATCCCCGGTAGTCCGGCTCATTGTCGTCGAACGTGACGGCATCCTCGTAGCGCGGGTGCTTGCGCATGCCGTAGCCCATGTTGACGTAGCCCCAGCGGTTCTCGGAGTACGGGGTTCCCGGCTCCATTGGGAACGGCGTGGTCTCTGTGTACATGACCTGGACGGAGAAGGGGTGTTCCGGCTCTGAGAACGGGATGCGGTTGACCGCCGCGACGGGGTCTGCCGGGTTCAGTGCGCGCCGGGCCAGCTCGGCCTTAAGGTCTTCTTCGGTGGCGTACCGCCCCATCCTTTCGGCGTCCAGCGCCACCGTGGAGATGACCACGGGATGCTCGGTCAGGTAGTGGCCGAGGGCCTGCGGCCGCACACCGGATGCCCAGAGGAGCTGCGGGGAGCGGAAGGCATCGGCGGCCACCACCACGATGTCTGCTGCCACGAATGACTTCTCCCCGGTGCGGAGGTCCTCGACGGTGACACCGGTGACCCGGTGTCCGTCCAGTTCCACGCGGCGGACCAGGGTGAGGTCACGGAGTTCGAACTGCTTCGAGAGCGGGCTGTCCTTGTCGATCAGCGGGCCGAGGACGACGTCGGCCCCCGCCCAGCGCACCGAGCCGTCGGGCTGCGGGTCCCCGGCAACCGGAAGGGTGCCCACGCCGTACCCTTCCGGCAGCTCCGCGCCGAACTCTTCATCGAGGAGGGTCCGAATGGCCTCACCAACGGCGGAGTCGGCAAACGCTGCGCTGTGGACGTGCAGCAGCTGCTTCGCGTCCTCAATCAGACCGTCCCATTCCTCGTCAGCTATGAAGGGGACTTTTTCACTGAAGGCGGGCGACGGCGTCGCGCAGGTCCAGTGCGCACCTTGGCCACCCACGTTGGTGGCCGCAGCCGCCGTGGGAAAACTCGAGGCGTGGGCGGAGCCCGCGCCGCCGAAGTCCAGAAGGTGGGTTCCCTGGCGGGCGGTGAACATGCCCTCGGTGACACGAGCCTTTTCGCCAGGGTCGGCAATGTTGCGGACGCTTTCGCCGGGAACCTCCGTCACCTGCGGTCCGGCTTCGAACATCACCACCCGCGCGTTCGGGACCTGCTCGAGGAGCACCCGCGCATAGGTGGAGCCGATGGGCCCGCTGCCGACGATGGCGATGGTTGGGTTGGACATGATGTCTCCTTTGAAATCAGGCCGAAAGGGATTCGGAAGTTGTTTGGGGGGCGGGAACGGGTTCGTCGGAGAGGCGCCCGTGCGGAAGCAGGACCGCCGCGACTATTCCCACGGCGTACGTGGCCGCCAAGGCAATAAAGATGGGGGCGAAGACTGAGCCGTAGATCTGAGCCACGCTGGCCTGCACTGCCGGAGCGGCCCCTTTGACCAGTTGCGGGGTCAGGGTGGAAGCGTCCAGGCCCGCCGGCAAGAGGGCCGCCACGCCGAAGCCGATCACCCCGCCGATAATCGCCGTCGCCACTGTTGAGCCCACCTGCCGCACCAGGTTGATGGTCGCGGTGATGGTGCCGGTCTGGCTGGCAGGAACAGCTCCCTGGACCACAGTGACGATCAGGCTCATGAACGCGCCGGTGCCCATCCCAACAACGGCCATGACGATCATGGGAACCCACAGCGGAAGCCCGGCGGGCAGCACCGCCATCACAAAGAGTCCGGCGGCCCCCAACGATGTTCCCAGGATGGGGAAGATCCGGTACCGCCCCGTCCTGCTGGCCAGCCATCCGGTGAGCAGGTTGCTGGTCAGCATGCCGAACACGGTTGCGATCGGCACGAGCCCGGACACGGTGGCGGTTGTCTGGTACGCCATTTGGACGTATGTGGGCAAATAGGCGGTGATGGAGAAGAGGCCGACGCCGATAATCGCCGAGAGTGCGGTGCCTGCCGCGATGGTCCGGTTGGCGAAGAAATGCAGGGGGACGATGGGTTCGGGTGCGCGGCGCTCAACAAAGTAGAAGGCAACAAAGCCCAGCATGCTGACCGCGAGCGCGGCAGCGGTGGCGGGGCCCGCGCTGCGTTCTGCGGCCCAGGTGGCGGCGAGGACAAGGGCCACCAGTGCGGCGGTAAATACAGCCGCCCCGGCAACATCGAAGTGGCGGGGCATGGGGCCAGGCTCCAGGTGGGGAACGGCAACCAGGGCAAGGGCCAGGGCTGCAGCGCCCACCGGGATGTTGATCCAGAAAACCCACTGCCATCCCCAGTAATCGGTGATGGCGCCGCCGAGAACGGGTCCAACCAGGACCGCGATGGGGAAAGCTGCGCCAATGATGGCCATGTAGCGCGGACGTTCCCGCTGCGAGGTGACCCTGGCGATGATGGTCTGCGACATCAGCTGCAGGCCCGCGGAGCTCATCCCCTGCAGGACGCGCGCGGCGATAAGCCAGGCCATGTCCTGCGAGAAGCCGCAGGCCAGGGAGGCCGCCAGGAACATCACCAGCGAACCGAGGAAGATCCGGCGGGCTCCCAGGACATCACCTAGTTTGCGGAGCACCGGGAGCAGCACTGTGCTCGCGAGGGTGTATCCCACAACAACCCAGCTCATGAGCTTCAGCGCGCCCAGCTCACCCGCAACCGTAGCCAGGGATGTGGACACCACGGTGTGGTCCAGGGCCCCGAGGAACGAAACCGTGAGCAGGGAGATAACAAGGAGACGGAGTCTCAAAGGTGAAAGTGGCATAGTGATCTACCCGAACGATCGGGCCGTCGACGCGACGTATTGTGCCTCCGGCGCACCATCACGACGGAGAACGGGTTCGGAAGGAACCCCGGCGCCGTTACTCATGCTACCGCACTTTAGTTTGAAAGCAACAAAAGAATGCGTGAATTAGACGCCTATGGCGGGTGCCCATTTATGTAGCAAGCACGGCGCGCGTGAGGGACATGTCCTCGAGC
>NZ_CAKKMM010000353.1:0-4445 GCF_918698205.1 Microbacterium sp. Bi128
CGCTTCCGGTGACGATTGCTACTTTTCCTGACAGGCTCATTGCCGCTCCTTTGCTAGCTGCCTTGTGCATCCGGCCCCGCGGCATGGGATGCTGTTCTGTATCCATGAAAATATGGATAGTTGAAAAAGTCAACGATTTATTTTTTGGACTATTGGAGTTGGGCATGGCGACCGAAGTTGACGACGAGCCGGGCACCGAGCCTGCGGAGAAGCTCACGGCGGCAACCATCAGCCTGGACGCGGGTTTCCTGCTGGCCAAGCTGCATGCCGGCGGGTCGGTCCTGAACAACCGCGCCCTGGCCGCGTTCGATCTCAAGGAGCGCTCCTATTCGGTGCTGGCCCTGGCCAACAGCGGGCTGGAACCAACCCAGCGGGAGATGGCCGAGTTCCTCAGCCTGGACCCGAGCCAGATTGTCGCCCTGATCGACGAGCTGGAGAAGCGCGGGCTGGTGATCCGGGCGCCCGGGAAGCTGGACCGGCGCGCCAAGATTGTTTCCTCGACCCCGGAGGGGGAAGCCCTCTTCCGGCGGGCCGAGGCCGCGGCGCGTGACGCGGAATCCGCCGCCCTGGCCGGCCTCAGCGCCCCGGAGATCGCAACCCTCAAGGGGTTGCTCCGCAAGGCGCTGTGGGGACCGGCAGCCTGATCGCGGCCGCTCAAGCGCCGCGGGAATACCCTTGGGGCAGGAGGGAGCCATGACCGTTCGCAGCGCCGGCCTTCTGCTGTACCGGCTAAGGGGTGCATCACCGCCCGGCGGGGCGCCGCCATCCGGCAGCACACCGCAGCTTGAACTCTGGATAGCCCACATGGGCGGACCGTTCTGGGCCCGCAAGGACTCCCGCGGCTGGTCCATCCCCAAGGGGGAATACCTCGCCGACGAGGACCCCCTGGCGGCCGCGCACCGCGAGTTCACGGAGGAAATCGGCACGCCGGCACCCGCCGCCGACTACCACCGGCTTGGCGACTTCCACCAGCCCTCCGGCAAGATCATCACGGTCTTCACGGCGGAAGCGGACTTCCGGCCCGAACGCATCGTGAGCAACACCTTCGAGCTGGAGTGGCCGAGGGGATCCGGCACGATCGGCAGCTTCCCCGAGATCGACCGCGCGGAATGGACCGCCGAGCCCGCAGCCCGGTCCAGGCTGGTCAAGGGCCAGCTGCCGGTCCTCGACGCGCTGGTCCGGCACCTCGGGCTGGAGCCGGCCGCACCCGGGCCCGGGCATGACAAAAACTAAAAGTCAGTTGACATTTTTTGTAATACTTCGCGGGGGCCAGCTAGCCAAGAGGCCCGGGATCGTTCATGCTTAGCTATGACCTCAATGTCGAGCCAGTACCGGATCATCGCGGTCTGCACCGGAAACATCTGCCGGTCCCCGATGGCGGAACTTATGCTGGCTGAGGCATTCCGGGCCGAGCGCCTCACGGGGGCCGTGGTCGATTCCGCCGGCACCACCGCGTATGAGGCCGGCCGGCCCATCGATCCCCGGGCAGCGCGCAAACTCACGGCGCAGAACATCGCTTCGGACCGCCACGTGGCGCGCGAATGGCGGCCCGAATGGTTCGCGAGCCGGGATCTGATCCTGGCCCTCGACGTCGACCACTACGGCTGGCTCCGGCAGGCAGCACCGGACCGGGTCTCGCTGGCAAAGATCCGCATGCTCCGCAGCTTCGACCCCGCCGTGGCGGACAAGGACCCGCTGGAGCAGGGCATCGAGGACCCGTGGTACGGCGGCCACACCGACTTCGACACCACCTGGAACCTCATCCGGGCCTCCCTTCCAGGGATTGTGCAGCACGTACGCACCGAGCTTGGGCGGCAGGACGGGCAACATCACGGCAGTGATCAAGCCACTGCACAGCAGCCGGTACGCTCTATTTCATGAGCCCCGCACCCGTCATCATCGCAATCGACGGGCGCTCCGGCTCCGGCAAGACCACCCTGGCCATCGAACTGGCGGCGCGGCTGAGGGAACACCACAAGGTCTCGCTCTTCCACCTCGAGGACATCTATCCCGGCTGGAACGGGCTGGCGGCGGGGATCGAACGCTACGTCACCACCGTGCTTTCGCCCTTGCGGCGCGGGGAGAACGCGGAATGGGTCAGCTGGGACTGGGCACGGCACTACGACGGCGAGGCCCGCACCACACGCCCGGCCGAAATCGTCCTGGTGGAGGGCGTCGGTGCCGCCGCGGCGGCCGCAGTGCCACTGCTGGACGCCGTGATCTGGGCGGACTCCTCCGACGCGGACCGCCGGGCCCGGGCGCTGGCCCGGGACGGCGACACCTACGAACCGTTTTGGGACCAGTGGGCTGCGCAGGAAGCGGAGTGGCTGGCGGCCGATGACGTCCCGTCCCGCGCGGATCTGCACGTGCTCAACCTGGCGGACGGCACCGCCCCGGACGACGTCCTGCAGGCCCTTCAGTACCTTCCCGCCGTCGCCCCTGCCCTGCTGCCCGAACTCGCCGCCCGGCGCGGGCTGCAGTTGCTGGCAGAACGGATCGAGGCCCGGCCCGAGGCCGGGCAGCTGTTTGCGGCGCTCTTTGGCGGTTCACCCAACGCCGTATGGCTCGACTCCTCCCTGGACCCGGCAGGACTGGCCCCGGAGGCAGCGGAGCGGAGCCGCTTCAGCATTTTGGCCGACGACGGCGGCCGCTTCGGCCAGGCCGTCCGGCACAGTTCCGGACGGACCCGCGTCAGCACGGGCCAGGCCACCGTGACCACCGATGACCCGTTCTTCCGCTGGCTCGACGGCGTGTGGGGCCGCCGCGCGCTCCGCGCACCCGAAGCCTACCCGTGCGAGTTCACCCTGGGCTGGCTCGGGTACCTCGGCTACGAGCTCAAGCGCGAAACCGGCGGGAACGACGTCACCGCCGCCACCCCGGACGCCTGCCTGATCTTCGCCGGCCGTGCCGTGGTCCTTGACCATGCCGAGGGCACTGCCTGGCTGCTGACCCTGGACGCACCCGACGCCGGGGACTGGCTTCAGACGGCACGCACGGCCGTCGCCGCGGCCGCGTCGGCGCAAGCGGCCGCTCATGCCTCCCCGGCCCAGCGTGTCAGCGCCCCGCAAACCACCGCCCCGCGCTTCGCCGCCCGGGACACGGAAGCCGGCTACAAGGCGAAGGTCACCGAGGCCCAGCGTGAGATCGCGGAAGGAAACACCTACGAGGTCTGCCTGACCACGGTGCTCACGGCTGCCTCGCCCGCGGGGCCTCACGGCGTGGATCCGTGGCCGGCCTACCTGGACCTGCGGCGCCGGAACCCGGCCCCGTTCGCCAGCTTCCTGCGGTTCGGCGGGCTCGCCGTGGCGAGCACGTCCCCGGAGCGGTTCCTGCAGATTGCCGCGGACGGCAGGATGCGGGCCGAGCCGATCAAGGGCACGCGCCGCCGGGACACAGATCCAGGCACGGATGCCGCCCTGCGCCAGGAGCTGGAGTCTTCGGCCAAGGACCGGGCGGAAAACATCATGATCGTGGACCTGTTGCGCAACGACTTGAGCCATTTCGCCGTCCCGGGTTCGGTGGCCGTCAGCCGGCTGTGTGCGATCGAGAGCTACGCCACCGTGCACCAGATGGTGAGCACCATCGATGCCCGGCTGCGGCCCGGGATGCCGCGGGCAGAGGCGGTTGCGGCCTGCTTCCCCGCGGGTTCGATGACCGGTGCCCCGAAGGTCAGCACCATGGCCATCCTGGACCGGCTGGAGGCCGCGCCGCGCGGCGTGTACTCCGGGGCGATCGGTTACTTCTCCCTGAACGGGGCCGCCGACCTCGCCGTGGCAATCCGGACCCTCGTGGTCAGCGCCCTCGGCGAGGGTGCCGCGGAACTGAGTCTCGGCGTCGGCGGCGCTGTCACCGCCGACTCGACCCCGCAGGAGGAGTACGACGAAATCCGGACCAAAGCGTTCGGCGTCCTCTCGACGCTCGGCGCCGGGTTTCCCACGGGCTGAGTCGGCTGTCCCGCCGGCCCCGGCTACTGCAGGGTGGCCGTCAGCCGCGCGACGTTGTCCACGTATTTGACGCCCATCGGACGTTTCATCCAGTCCTCGAGCGTAAGTTCGCGCGAAATGCCCCGGTAGGTGTCCTCCACGGCGCTGATCCGCCGCACGATGTCCTCCCCCAGGAGCATCACCGAGACCTCCAGGTTCAGCGAGAAGGAGCGCATGTCCATGTTGCTGGAACCCAGCACGGCAACGTCGTCGTCGATCGTGAAGTGCTTGGCGTGCAGCACGAAGGGGGCCTTGTAGAGGTAGATCCGCACCCCGGCTTCAAGCAGCGCCTCATAGTAGGACTGCTGGGCGTGGTGGACCAGGAACTGGTCGCCTTTTTCCGAGACGAAGAGTTCGACGTCGACGCCGCGCTGCGCCGCCGTCGTCACCGCATACAGCAGCGAGTCATCCGGGACGAAGTACGGGCTGCAGATCGAGATCTTGCGCTGAGCCGAGTAAATC
>NZ_CAKKMM010000354.1:0-4431 GCF_918698205.1 Microbacterium sp. Bi128
CTCGCCGAGCGCGGCGATGTCCTCCGCCACCGGCGCGAGGGGCTCCACCCACGAGGCGTCGATGAGGCCCGCGTCGGCGAGCTCGGCGAGGGACTTCGCCGTCACGCGGCGTCTTCCTCGTGAACCGACCCCTGGAACGACCACGGGAAGTCGATCCACAGCGAGGTGTCCTTCCACGAGTAGTCGGGCGCGATGATCGTCGTCGGCTTCGAATAGATGACCGCCGAGCGGGCCTCGGCGCCGTGCCGGTCGAGGAGCTTCACCGCCAGGTCGAGGGTGCGGCCGCTGTCGGCGACGTCGTCGACGAGCAGCACGCGGCGGCCCGCGAGGTACGACAGGTCCAGCGCCGGGGGCAGCACTTCCGGTGCGTCGAGAACGGTGCCGACCCCGGTGTAGAACTCCACGTTCAGCGCGCCACAGTTCTTCACGCCCAGGCCGTAGGCGATCGCGCCGCCCGGAAGCAGCCCGCCGCGGGCGATCGCGACGACCACCTCGGGCTGGAATCCGTCGGCGACGATGGCGCGGGAGATCTCTCGCGTCGCGACGCCGAAGTCCTCCCAGGTCAGCCGTTCGCGCTCGTCCGTCGTCTCCGCCACGCGGATCCCCTCTCTTCGTGTGTCTTTCACCCTAGGGTGAATCCCGGATGCCGCCCCGCGCGGTGCTAGCCTCACGCCATGTCGCGCGTCTCCGGCGCGGTCGGTCGGGTGCGCGGGTCCGCGCTCGGGGTGACCGCGGGACTCATCGGGTGGTTCGTGCTGGTCGAGCTCGCCAGCGGCATCCTGCAGGGGTACTACGTGCCGCTGCTGCCCGACATCGTCGTGCACTTGGGCATCCGCGACGCCGATGTCAACTGGTTCGAAGCGGCACAGCTGCTGCTCTCCGCCCTCGTCCTCCCCGTGCTGGCGAAGCTCGGCGACGTCTTCGGCCACAAGAAGATCCTGCTGGCCTCCGCCCTGGCGACGGCGGCGGCGAGCTGGTGGTTGGTGTTCGCCGACACGTTCCCGACGTTCCTCCTCGCGTGGGCGCTGCAGGGCTTCTACGTCGTGTGGCTGCCGCTGGAGATCGCGCTCATCTTCGATCGCGGACGCCGGCAGAGCCGCGGTGTCTCGCAGACGCGGCGGGCGGCGGGCCTGTTGGTCGTGGGGCTGCAGGCCGGAGCCATCATCGGCGCCCTCGCCGCCGGACGCTTGTTCGCCGCGACCGGCGGCGATCTGCGTCTCGCCCTCACGGTCCCGGCGATCGCCGTGACCCTCGTGTGCGTCGTCATCTGGCTCGGCGTCCCCGAATCGGAACGGATGCCAGGACGCCGCCGCCTCGACATCGGCGGGTTCGTGATGCTCGCCGCCGCCCTGCTGTGCCTTACCGGCGCACTGTCGTTCGTGCGCCTGCCCGCGGGCCCGGGGCCGGCGGTGATCGTCCCGCTCCTCGTGCTCGGGGTCGTCCTGCTCGTCGTGTTCGCGCGGTACGAGCTCGGCCGCCCCGACCCCGCGGTCGACATCCGGGTGCTCCGCCGCCCCGAGATGTGGCCCGTGCAGGCCACCTCGTTCCTCGTGGGGATCAGCCTGCTCGGCGCACAGGGGCCGCTGGCCACGTACGCCGGCACGGATCGCTCCCTCGGCTACGGACTCGGACTGGATGCCACGGACCGCTCGAACGTCATCGGCGTGTACCTCGTGTCGCTCATCGTCGGGGCGGTGCTGTTCGCGGTCACCTCCCGCCGGGCGAGCCCGCGCGTCGTCCTCATCGGCGCCGCGGTGCTCGTCGGCCTCGGGTACGCCCTGCTCCTGCCCCTCCACGTCGAGCTGTGGCACGTGTTGCTGTGCCTGGCGATCGCGGGCCTCGGCTCGGGGGCGCTCGTCGCGGCGATGCCGGCGGCAGCCGCGGCGGCGGCTCCGCGCGGACAGACGGGCGTGGCATCCGCTCTCACCAACACCACCAAGACCGTCGGAGGGACGATGTCGTCGGCGGTGTTCGGCGTCGTCCTCGCCGGGGGCGCGGGAGCCGCGGTGGCGGCGACGGCCGCGCCGCTGGCGGGATACCTGACCGTGTGGGGAATCTGCGCGGCCGGCGGCTTCGTCGCCGCGATCCTGCTGCTGTTCGTCCCGAAGGTCGCGTTCGCCGACAGCGCGGAGGGCGAGGCCGCCGCGGGGGCGGCGCGCGGCGAGGTCGCCTGAGCGCTCGGGGTCAGCGCACCCGCAGCGGACCGCGCGCCAGCAGGTGCTGCGCGGACTGCGCGACCGGGCGCATCGTCACGAGGTCGAGGTTGACGTGTCCGGGCGCCTCGAGCGCGTAGGCGATGACGTCGGCGACGTTCACGGCCACGAGCGGGGCTTCGACGCCTTCGTACAGCTTGTCGGCCCCCGCCTGGTCGCCGCCCAGGCGGTTGACGGTGAACTCCTCGGTGCGCACCATGCCCGGCGCGATCTCGATGACCCGCAACGGTTCGCCGTTCAGCTCCTGCCGGAGCGCGGCGACGAGCATCGACTCCCCCGCCTTCGCGGCGTTGTAGCCCGCTCCGCCGGGGTAGGCGGTCTGCGCGGCCGTGGAGGTGACGAACAGCAGGTCGGCGTGGCCGTCCCGCTCGGCCGCGCGCCGCAGGAGCGGGAGCAGGGATGCCACGAGCCGCTGCGACGACAACACGTTGGCCTCGAACATCCACCGCCAATCCTCGGGGTCGCCGTCTTCGACGCGGTCCGCGCCGCGCGCCCCGCCGGCGACGTGCACGAGGGCGTCGACACCGCCGGTCTCGTCGAGCCACGCGGCGAGCGTGGCGACCGCGTCACCGTCGGTGAGGTCGGCCACGTGGGCGACGATCCCCGTCTCGGCCTCGAGCGCGGTGAGGCGTTCGGCACGACGTGCCACCCCCACGACGTCCCACCCGCGGGCGCGCAGCTCCCGCGCGGTCGCCTCGCCGATCCCCGAACTGGCCCCGGTCACCACTGCGCGTCTCGTCATGGCATCCACGCTACCCGCGGGCGGCGACACGGGATCGCCGCGAACGTTACGGCGCGTGTCCACCCCTGTTGTCGGTGTCGGCGGCTCTCTCTACGCTCTCAGCAGGCCGTGGCATCCGTCGTCGGCCCCCGAGATTTCCGAAGGAGAAGCCGTGTCCGCACCCGAGAACTGGCGTTTCGAGACCAAGCAGATCCACACGGGCGCCCAGCCCGACCCGGTGACCAAGGCCCGCGCCACCCCGATCTACCAGACGACGTCGTACGTGTTCGACAACGCCGACCACGCCGCGAACCTCTTCGCGCTGGCGGAGTTCGGCAACATCTACACCCGCATCCAGAACCCCACCCAGGACGTCGTCGAGCAGCGCATCGCCGCGCTGGAGGGGGGCACCGGCGCCCTCCTGGTCGCCAGCGGCCAGGCGGCCGAGACGTTCGCCGTGCTCAACATCGCGCAAGCCGGCGACCACATCGTCTCGTCGAGCTCGATCTACGGCGGCACGTACAACCTCTTCAAGTACACCCTCGCCAAGCTCGGGATCGAGACGACCTTCGTCGAGAACCAGGACGACGCCGAGGAGTGGCGCGCGGCGGTCCGCCCGAACACGAAGCTCTTCTTCGCCGAGACGATCGGCAACCCGAAGATCAACGTGCTCGACATCCGCACGGTCGCCGACATCGCGCACGAGAGCGGCGTCCCGCTCATCGTCGACAACACGATCGCGACGCCGTACCTCATCCGTCCGTTCGAGCACGGCGCCGACATCGTCGTGCACTCGGCGACGAAGTTCATCGGCGGCCACGGCACCACGATCGGCGGCGTCATCGTCGACGGCGGAAAGTTCGCCTGGTCGCAGAACGTCGAGAAGTTCCCCGGTCTCACCGAGCCCGACCCCTCGTACCACGGTGCGAGCTACACCACCGCGGTCGGCGACGGCCTCGCCTACATCATCAAGGCGCGCGTGCAGCTGCTGCGCGACCTCGGTGCCTCGATCGCGCCGCACAGCGCGTGGCTGCTCATCCAGGGCCTCGAGACCCTGTCGCTGCGCATCGAGCGCCACGTGCAGAACGCGCAAGAGATCGCCGAGTGGCTCGAGAGCCACGACGACGTCGCGAGCGTGAACTACTCGGGCCTGCCCACGTCGCCCTGGTACGCCGCCGCCAACAACTACGCCCCCAAGGGCGTCGGTGCGGTGCTGTCGTTCGAGCTCAAGGGCGGTGTCGAGGCGGGCCGCGAGTTCGTCAACTCGCTGGAGCTGTTCAGCCACCTCGCCAACATCGGCGACGTGCGCTCGCTCGTCATCCACCCGGCCTCGACGACGCACTCGCAGCTCACTCCCGAGCAGCAGCTGACCTCGGGTGTCACCCCGGGCCTCGTGCGCCTGTCGGTGGGTCTCGAGAACATCGCCGACCTGAAGGCCGACCTCGACCAGGCCCTCGCCGCCGCGCGGCGCCTGTCGGAGGCCGCGCGCGCCTGACG
>NZ_CAKKMM010000355.1:0-4429 GCF_918698205.1 Microbacterium sp. Bi128
GGACTGAACCGTCGGTACGCCTCCGCGAGGACGCGTTCGTCGCCGCCGGCAAATGCGTGGTCGAGACGGGAGTCCCAATCGTGCGATGCGGCAGCCTCCATCAGGTGCTCCTTTGAGCGGCAGTGGCCCCTGTTGCACCACATTATGCCGCTCGCGCGGGGACTCCGCCATGGTCCAACTGGGTCAGCCTTCCGGGCTGTCACTGTGTGCGTGCCGGTGGGGCCGCGGTTGATGCGACCCCACCGGGCGAGAAAACAGGATGCCTGCTGGAGCTCCGGTTGGCTTACTCGTGGTGGCCTTTGTGTCCGCGCGATGAGGAGTCCACTACCTGTACGGCGGCCCCAAGGTTGTTGTCGGCGAGGCTTCCCCAGGCATAGACGATGGTGTTTTTCCCCGCAGTGACCTTGATGTCGGCCGGGCCGATCAGCGGGGCAGTGGTTCCCTCGGCTGCGACCGAGGCCGGGACGGTTCCGGCCTTGAGAGTGAGGGTCTTTTGATGCCGGTTGGTGAGTCCCTCAATGACCGCGTTGCCACCGGCCAGGACATCGACGGCGGGGGCCGCAGCGACGTGCCGGACGGTCAGCTTGCCCTTTCCATCCGGGCTGGCGGAGGTGTCATTGGTGAAAAGGGTGGCCGTGGGCGTCCCGTCAGCGGCCAGATGTGCGACCGCTGTGTAGTCCCGACCTTCTTCGAGGTCCACTGTGACCGGGCCTATCACGGGGTGGTCGGCGCTGGTGGCGTCGGCGCCGGTGATGGCGACCTTGTGGTCTCCGTCGGGGACGTTCAACGGCCCGGCCAATGTGCCCGGTTTGAAGTTGTCCAGGGCGAGTTTGCCGTCGACCCAGACATCGACGGTAAGGCCCGGAACGCCGTGGAGGACGGACAGTTTTGCCGTCCCCTCGTCGCGGTGATGCCAGGTCCCGGCCTGGGCCGGGGCGGCCAGGGCCAGTGCTGCCAGCAGCGTCATTGCTCCGGTGGCTGCAGAGAGTGTCTTGCGCATTTCCAACTCCTCATCGGGGCCCACATGGGGGCGGTGGTTGTGCTTACACCCTTATTACCGGCCGAAGGCCGTCGCCGGATGCACCACCGGGGAAGTTTTAATGTGCCGTGTTAATTTTCCGTGGCCCGTAGAGGCGTCTGTCAGATCTCGTAGTCGAGCGGAACGGGCTGGCTGTAGGCCCCGGAGTGGTAGAGCAGGGGAACACCGTCGTCGCCGACCTGGCCCTCCACCACCTCGACCACCACGACCGCGTTGTTCTCGAAGGAGAGCCGCATCTGGACCTTGCCGATCAGCCAGCCGCTGACTCCCTTGAGCACGGGCACCTCGTGGGGTCCGAGCTCCCAGTGGTCGCCGTCGAACCGGTTGCCGGCCCGGGCGAAACGGTCGGCGAGCTCCTGGTTTTCCAGCCCGAGCATGTGCACGCCAATGTAGGTCGTGTTCGCCACGGCCGGCCACGAGCTGGAGGTCCTGGCCATGTTGAACGTAAAGCGCGGCGGCTTGGCGGACAGAGAGGCCACGGAGGTCGCCGTGAATCCGAACGGGACGCCGTTGTGGTTGGCCGTGATGATGGCCACGCCCGCCGCGTGCCGGCGGAACATTTCCCTGAATGTTCCCTCGAAAATACCTTCATCTGTGGCCACTGCGATCCAACTCCCTGCTGCACGTGCGTGTCGTACTTCTACTCTGCCAGCGTATTGCGCAGGGGAATCGAGTGCGGCATTTTCTTTACGTCTCCCGTCATGTGCTGCCGGCCGGCGTCATGCGCCGCGGGAATCCTTGTTACGGTTTGTTGCATGACACAGTCCGCAGTCGACGGCCCCGTCCACCACGCCGGGGAGCCCGCACAGCCCGAGCGGCGTCCCGAGGGGCAGCCCGGTTCCGGGGGGACATGGCGGAAGGCCGCGGTCATCGCGGCCGCCGGCATCCCGGTGGGGCTGCTTTGGTGGCTTCTGGCGCCGTCGGGCCTGAATCTCCTGACCGGAAACCCTGACCTCGCCGCCGGCACCAACACCGCCACCTGGCTGCCCCGGGACCTTGTGCTGGCGGGGCTGTGCCTGCTCGCAGGGTGCATTGCCGGGTCGTTCGTCGCCGGCAACAAGCACCAGCAGCCCGGCCCCGGCACTGTTGTCCTCGTGGTCCTCGCCGGCGCTGCCGGTGCGCTCATCGCGTGGGGAACCGGTGTGCTCAGCGCCCAATGGTGGGGAGCGCCGGCAGATACTTCGGCCAGCGCCAGCGTCGCTTTCTCCCTGCGCTCCTATGCGGTCCTCGCCATCTGGCCGGCAGCGATCGCCCTGGCCATCTTCCTGAACAGCCTCTTCCCGGGCAACGGCGGCAAACCCCGCCGCGGCGGGGCACGTAAAATGATCGGGTGAGCCTAACTCCTGACAGCCCCGTGACCCCGATGACCGCCGCCCTTAACTTCCGCACGGTGGACGTGCGCGGTGCGCACCTGTCTCTCGCCGGACTCCGCGCAGCCGTGCCCCGGGCACAGTCCGGGACGATGGCCGACGCCGAGGGCAAGGTCCTGGATATCATCTCCGCCGTCCGCGCGCGGGGTTTCGGCGCACTGCGGGAGCTGGCACTGGCTTTCGACGGCGTCGAGCAGACGCATCCCCGCGTCCCGGCCGAGGCGCTGCGTGCAGCCCTCGAGAACCTGGATCCCGCCGTCCGCGCGGCCCTGGAGGAGTCCATCAAGCGGGCCCGCGCCTTCGCCGACGCCCAGCGCCCGGCGAACATCGACGTCGAACTCGGCGAGGGTGCCGTCGTCAGCCAGAACTGGGTGCCGGTGGCGCGCGTGGGGCTCTATGTCCCCGGCGGCCTGGCGGTCTACCCGTCCTCGGTGATCATGAACGTGGTCCCGGCCCTGGCCGCCGGCGTCGAATCGATTGCCCTGGCCTCGCCGCCGCAAAAGAACTTCGGCGGCCTCCCGCACCCCACGATCCTGGCTGCGGCCTGCCTGCTGGGCATCGAGGAGGTCTACGCGATCGGCGGGGCGCAGGCCATTGCGGCCTTCGCCTACGGCATCCCGGCCGACGCGTCCGACGGCGGCCACCTCCCCGGGATCGACCCCGTGGATGTCGTCACCGGTCCGGGCAATATCTTCGTGGCCACCGCCAAGCGCCTGGTTAAAGGGGTTGTCGGGATCGATTCCGAGGCCGGCACCACGGAGATCGCGATCCTCGCGGACGCCACCGCCAGTCCTGCCCTCGTGGCCGCGGACCTCATCAGCCAGGCCGAGCACGACCCCAAGGCTGCATCGGTGCTGTTCACCGACTCCGAAGCCCTCGCCGCAGAGGTCCGCGTGGAGCTTGAGCGGCAGGCCGCTGCCACCAAGCACTCCAGCCGCGTCCGCGAGGCGCTCTCGGGCCCGCAGTCCGGGGTGGTGCTGGTCGAGGACCTGGAGCAGGGCATTGCCGCCTGCGACGCGTACGCCGCGGAACACCTTGAGATCATGACCGCCGACGCCGCCCGGGTGGCCGGCCGGATCCGCAGCGCCGGTGCGATCTTCGTGGGGGACTACAGCCCCGTGAGCCTGGGGGACTATTGCGCCGGCTCCAACCACGTGCTGCCCACCAGCGGCACCGCGGCCTTCTCCTCCGGACTGAATGTGACCACGTTCCTGCGCGCCATCCAGGTCATCAACTACAGCCGGGCCGCGTTGGAGCAGGTCAGCGGCCATATCGTCAGCCTCTCCGGCGCGGAGGACCTGCCGGCGCATGGCGAGGCCGTCACGGTGCGGTTCGCCGCCCGGTAGTTCAGGACCCAGACCACTACATGTAGTAATTACAGGCTTGTTATTCAGCTACATCTAGTCGTAAACTGAGGTCACAGCGGATTGCGACAGGGGAGGAACCGACATGTATTGCCCGTTCTGCCGGAACCCTGATTCGCGCGTCGTGGACAGTCGGATCGCCGACGACGGCTCCGCCATCCGGCGCCGCCGGCAGTGCCCCGAATGCGGCCGCCGGTTCACCACCGTGGAAACCACGAGCCTGACCGTCATCAAGCGCTCCGGGGTCGGCGAGCCGTTCAGCCGCAGCAAGGTCATCAACGGCGTGCGCAAGGCCTGCCAGGGCCGCCCGGTCACCGAAGACGATCTCGCCTTGCTGGCGCAGGAAGTCGAGGAGGCGATCCGGGGCTCCGGCGCCGCCGAAATCGAGGCCCACGAAGTCGGGCTGGCGATCCTGGAGCCGCTGCAGCGTCTCGACGAGGTCGCCTACCTGCGGTTCGCCAGCGTCTACCAGGCCTTCGAATCGCTCGAGGACTTCGAATCGGCGATTTCCCTGCTTCGCCATGAGGCAGAGACCAAGGGCCGGGACGGCAAGAGCCCGGACAAGCGGCCGCTGCAGGCGCCGTCGTAAATGTCCTGATTGTCCTGGCGACGGCGTCCCAGGATCCACCACAGACTCCGGTGGTGGCAGCGGAGGG
>NZ_CAKKMM010000356.1:0-4423 GCF_918698205.1 Microbacterium sp. Bi128
GAGTGTCATCGCCGGATTCCTTCCGGGGCGTGCGGGGCGGTGGCCCGCAGCTTTTTGGCTGCCAGTTCCTTGGCCCGCAGCTCCTTCGGTCCGGCCGAGAGCAGGTGGCCCACCGCGATCTGGCCGAGGGCCACGGCCAGCAGCAGGGCCAACGGCAACGTCCAGGAATTGGTGGCGCTGTGCAGCAGGCCCATGCCGAACGGGCCGAGCGTCGCCAGCAGATACCCGGCGGACTGCGCCACGGTGGACAGTGCGGTGGTCTCGGCCGTGCTGCGGCCGCTGCGGCTGATCATCACCATGACCAGCGGGAAAATGCCGAGTCCGAATCCCAGCAGCACCGCGGTCAAAGGAGCCCAGTCCGTCGGCACGACAAGCATCGAGAGGACGCCGAGGGCCATGGTCACGGTGGCCAGATAGAACGCGGTCCGAAGCATCCGGGGGCGTGATCCGATGGCCACCAGCACCATGCCGGCGGGGACGGAGACGAGCTGCATGAGCCCGAACATCAGCCCGCTGTCGGACGCGGAGAGCCCCGTCGTGGCCAGCATGTAGGGGAACCAGCTGAGGACGGCGTAGGCCAGGAGCGCCTGCACCGTGAAGCCCAGCGTGATCATCGCGCCGGTGCGGGTCCGCAGCAGGGGCCACGGGGAAACCCGGGCGGCCTTGCCGGGGGATGCGTTGCGGTGGGCGTGCACCGCGATCGGGAGGAAGCCGAGGCACGCCCCCAAGGCCAGGAATCCGATCGCGCCGACGCCCGCCGACGGCGAGCCCAGGGCCTGGGCCACCGGAACGATCAGCACGGCGGTGGCAGTGGCGCCTGTGGTCATGGTCAGCGTGTAGACGGCGGTCATGAGGGACGTGCGGTCCGCGAAGTGCACGCGGATGAAAGAGGGCATGGCCACGTTGCAGATGGCCAGCCCGGACATCCCCGCCACGGTGCCGGCCAACAGCATCCCGGTGGACGGGACGCCGCGGAGCAGCAGCCCGGCCGCCAGCATCACGAGGGAGAGCAGGATGGCTTTTTCCAGCCCCAGCTGCCGGGTGAGCCAGGACGTGGCAGCGCCGGCCACCGCGAAGCACAGCGTGGGGATCGAGGGGAGCAGCGCTGCGATCAGCGGGCCGTAGCCCAGGACAGCCTGCAGGTCGTGGAAAAGCGCGGCGGCGCCGGTGATGCCGGCACGCAGGTTGAGCCCGATGAGCACGAGCGCCACGACGCCGGCCACGATCACGCCCCGCGGGCGGACCGCGCCGGGTGGAGCTGTCTGGGAAAGTGCGGAAACCGCCGTGCTGCTAGCCATAGCTAAAGGTTAGACGTTTGATGTTTGAGTCTCAGCCTTTAGTGGCGAATATCTCTGCAGGTGACAGAAAGCAACGCGGGGTCACTTAGCGCCCATCCCGGGCCGCTCAATGGGCGCTAAGTGACCCCGCGTTGCCTGCGGGCCGGACTGGAAGCGCCGTCAGCGCGGATGCCGGGCGCTGAGCCGCTGCACCGCGAGCGCGAGCCAGAGCTGCACCCGGTCCGCTGTCTGCGCGGGGTCGTATCCGGTGAGTTCGGTGATCTGCGCCAGCCGGTAGCGGACCGTATTGCGGTGCAGCGTCAGTTCCTCGGCGACGGCCGCCACCGAGCCGTTGTTGCCGAGGTAGCTTTCCAGCGTGGCCATGAGTTCGGCGCCGTGCGCCGCGTCGAAGGCCCGCAGCGGGTTCAGTGATTCGTTGGCCATGTCCGCCAGCGGAACGTCCTCGCTCGCGAGCAGCAGCGAGGTCAGACTCAGCCGCTCGGGCTCGTTGACCGGCAGCCCGTGGCTGGCCGCGTCACGGGCCTCGAAATAGCTCCAGCGCAGGCCGTTGGGCTTGGTGTACGCCCCGCCTATGCCGATCGTGGCATGGATCCCGGCCTCGGCGAGGTGGTCGCTGAGGCTGCGGGCAAGGGCGCTCGCGCCGCTGCCGTCGTCGGCCACCACCACCACGAGGTCCTTCCCGACGACGGAGCCGACAGCCGCGGCCAGCGGCTGGGGCAGCGAAGAGCTGCCCAGCTGCTTCTGGTGGGCGGCCGATTCGGCGAGCAGGACCACGTTCTTGCGGGTGCTGTTGATGCCGACGCCGGCCAGGCGCCGGGTGGCTTCGGACGCCTCCAGCGTCCCGTGGATAACGTCGTCGAGGACCTGGCCCGCCAGCGCCCGCTGCGCCTGCCGTTGCTTGACCATGTTGTTGAGCTCAACGCTGATCAGGTTTTGGGCGTAGCCCACGATGCCCGTGTCCTCGAACGGCTGCTTCACCCACAGGGTGCAGGCGTCGCGGCGTCCCGTGGGGATGGGATAGGACGCCCAGCCCTCGGCCTTGGGCGCCGGGTGGCCCGCAACACTGTTGTACAGCTGGGCGGTGAACTGGGTCAGGACGATCTCGGTGCGCAGCATCGACCCCAGGTGTTTCAGGAGCTCGGCCAGGCCGCCGCCCGTCAGCAGGGCGCGGGCCAGGATCTGGTGCCCGGCAATGAGCCGCTCAAGCTTGACCAGGTGGTCCGCGGACTGGGCGTCGGCCACGAGCTTTCCGATCGCGATGAACGGTGTCTCGTAGGGCACTTCCACCACCGGCAGCCCCCACCGGTTGGCTTCGGCGATCAGGGCCGGCGGAACGGCGTCGTGCGTCAGGCCGACCCCGAACCCGATGCCCACCGCGCCTGCCCGCTGGACCTGACGCACGAACCGGCGCTGCTCCGCGGCACTTTTGAGCCGCATACCGGTCGTCAGGATCAGTTCGCCGCCATTGAGGAACCGCTGCGGATCCTCCTGTTCGGTGACGGCCACCCAAAGAATGTCCTGGTGCCAGGTGGTTTCGGCGAGTCCGGCCTTGGTGAGATTCAGGGACGGAACTCCCAGTAGGGCTGCGAGTGAAATGGCCATGGATTCAGGATAGCCGGGTGCTGGTCAAGCGCACTAAAGTTCTGCGGGGATGGTGTGCAGGTGCCTATTCCCTGCCTTGACCTGCTGGCATAGGCTCGTGACCAGTCACACATCCGTCATTGGCAGTAAGAAAGAGGTTGTACACCGTGGTTCAAACCTTGCAGAACTTCATCAACGGCGAGTTTGTCACGCCCGCCGGCACAGGATTGCTGCCCATCGTGAACCCCACCAACGGTGACGTGGTGGCGCAGGCGCCGATCTCGGTGCAGGCCGACGTCGATGCCGCCATGACGGCAGCCAAGAACGCGTTCAAGACCTGGAAGCACACCACGCCCGGGCAGCGGCAGCTCATGCTGCTCAAGCTGGCGGATGCCGTCGAGGCCAACAGTGACGAGCTCGTGGAGGCCCAGCACCGGAACACCGGCCAGGTCCGCTCCCTGATCGCCTCCGAGGAAGTGGCCGCGGGCGCCGACCAGCTGCGCTTCTTCGCGGGCGCCGCCCGCATCATGGAAGGCAAGTCCGCCGGCGAGTACTTCGAAGGCCACACCTCCTACGTGCGGCGCGAGCCGATCGGCGTCGTTGCGCAGGTGGCCCCCTGGAACTACCCGTTCCTCATGGCCATCTGGAAGATCGGGCCTGCCCTGGCCGCCGGCAACACCGTGGTCCTCAAGCCCTCGGACACCACCCCCGAATCCACCCTGGTGCTGGCCCGGCTCGCCGGTGCGATCTTCCCGGCCGGCGTCCTGAACGTTGTCCTGGGCACCGGCGAAACCGGCGCGATGATGGTCGAGCACAAGGTCCCCGGCCTGGTCTCCATCACCGGTTCCGTCCGCGCCGGCATCGCTGTCGCCTCGGGTGCCGCCAAGGGACTCAAGCGCGCCCACCTGGAACTCGGCGGCAAGGCCCCGGCCATTGTGTTCGCCGACGCCGACATCAAGAAGAGCGCCGCGGCGATCGCCGAGTTCGCCTTCTTCAACGCCGGCCAGGACTGCACGGCCATTACGCGCGTCCTGGTCCAGGATTCGGTGCACGACGACGTCGTTGCCGCCATGGTGGAGCACACCAAGACCCTGCACACCGGCTCGCAGAACGACGAAGACAACTACTTCGGCCCGCTGAACAACGTCAACCACTTCAACGCGGTCACCTCCGTCGTCGAGCACCTGCCGGCGAACTGCAAGATCGAGACCGGCGGCCACCGTGCGGGCGAGAAGGGCTTCTTCTTCGAGCCCACCATCGTCACCGGCGCCAAGCAGAGCGATGACATCGTCCAGAAGGAAACGTTCGGCCCGGTCATCACGGTGCAGAAGTTCAGCACCGAGGACGAGGCCGTGGAACTGGCCAACGACGTGGAATACGCCCTGGCCTCGAGCGTCTGGACGACGAACCACGGAACCGCCATGCGCCTGAGCCGCGACCTCGACTTCGGCGCCGTCTGGATCAACACCCACATTCTCCTCACCGCCGAAATGCCGCACGGTGGCTTCAAGCAGTCCGGCTACGGCAAGGACCTGTCCATGTAC
>NZ_CAKKMM010000357.1:0-4415 GCF_918698205.1 Microbacterium sp. Bi128
GTCATGCACGAGGGCTTCGTGAACTTCAATGCCGGAACCCTGGGTACCTCCATGGTCGAGGGCCGGATCTCGGCCGGCGTCATCACCGGCGACGGGTCCGACGTCGGCGGCGGGGCCTCGATCATGGGAACCCTCTCCGGCGGCGGCAAGGAAAAGATCTCCCTCGGCGAGCGGGTCCTCCTCGGCGCCAATTCCGGTGTGGGCATCAGCATCGGTGACGACTCGGTGGTGGAGGCAGGCCTCTACGTCACCGCCGGCACCCGTGTGCGCGTGATCGGCCCCAAGGACGCCGACGGCGAAGACACCAGCCGGATCGTCAAGGCCGTGGACCTTTCCGGCGTTCCGAACCTGCTCTTCCGCCGCAATTCCACCACTGGTGAGGTTGAGGTCCTCCCCCGCAAGGGCCAGACGGTGGAGCTCAACGAGGCCCTGCACGCCAACTGACCGCACCGGCTGGTACGGTATGGCGGGCGGCGAAGACCGCGCTGGCGGGGCCGACCCGCCCCGACGAAAAAGCCGATGACGCAGCCCGCAGGGGCCTGAGGGAGTATTTTCGTGGCACGACGAGGGAGCTGGCGGCGCCGGATTGTCCTTCTGCTGACCCTGGCGATGGTCGCGGGCGGCATCTACACCGCGGTGACGTTCCTGCAACGGTCGGAGACCTTGATCACCGAACGCTGCACGGCCACGGGAAGCGGCGGCGATGACCTCTCCACCGACCAGGCGGCCAACGCCTCCCTCATCACCGCCGTCGCGGTCCGGCGGGGACTTCCGGCCCGGGCCGCCAGCATCGCGCTGGCCACCTCGATGCAGGAATCCAAACTGCGCAACATCGGCCATGGCGACCAGGCCGGTCCCGACTCCCGCGGACTGTTCCAGCAGCGGCCGTCCCAGGGTTGGGGCACCCCGGCGCAGGTGATGGACCCGTACCACGCCAGCAATGCGTTCTACGATGCCCTCGTCGAGGTTTCCGGGTACGAGTCGCTCGATATCACCGTTGCCGCCCAGCGCGTCCAGCGCTCGGCGTACCCGGAGGCCTACGCCCAGCATGAGGTGATGGCCCGCGCGTTCGCCTCCGCCCTGAGCGGGCAGACGCCCGCAGGCCTGGACTGCTCGCTGCGCTCCCCCGACGCCGCCGGGAATCCTGCCGCCGTCACCGCAGGGCTGACCGCTGCTCTCGGGGACGTGACGGCGTCCACCGACGGCCGGACCCTGCTCGTCGAGGCCGAAGGAACCCAGGCCTGGGCTGTGGGCCAGTGGGCCGTGGCCAACGCCAAGGAGCTCGAAATCACCAGCGTGGAGGTCGAGGGCCGCGCCTGGAACCGGCAGTCCCGCGACGGCTGGCAGCCGGCCCAAGTCCCGGCCGGCCAAGTCAGGGTTACCGTCGCAGACGCCCCCGGCACCTGACCGCTACCGGGGGTCAGTTGGCAGCGGGGTCAGTTGCCACCGGGTCAGTTGCCAGCGGGTCAGTTGCCAGCGGGGTCAGCCGTCACCGGGCGGGCTCAGACGAGGAGATCGACCACCGGCTGCACGTAGCTGCGGAACAGCTCCGGCTGGGACAACAGCTCGTGGCTCATGATGATCTTATCGGGCTCGAGATACCAGGCCCGCGGCTCCGCAAGCGGGAGCTCGATGATCGTCAGGCCGAAATCCTTTGAAGCCCGTCCCACGTCAAGCAGGCGGTCCTCCACCATGTCGGCCAGCAGCTCGTTGTTGCCGTTGGCTTCGCGCTCCGCCTCGAGGGTTCCGTATTCGGCGAGGCGTTCCCGGGCCCACGTCAAAGCGGCCCCGAAGTGGGCCTGCAGCACGCGCCGGAGGGCCGGCGAATTGCTGAACGCACGGAAGCCCGGAGGGGAGAGCTCGGGGGACATTTCCGGGTGGTCTTTCAGCAGCTGTTCCCACCAGGCCTCCCATTCGGTCTTGAGCGCAGCCGGGCCGCCAACCTCGGCGATCAGGTGGGAGTGGTCCGAGGCGCGGATCTTCGGTGCCGCATGGCAGAGCGCCGGGTGTCCCGCGGTGTCCAAGCCGGCGG
This sequence comes from Microbacterium sp. Bi128, assembly GCF_918698205.1. Lineage (NCBI taxonomy): Bacteria > Bacillati > Actinomycetota > Actinomycetes > Micrococcales > Microbacteriaceae > Microbacterium > Microbacterium sp. Bi128. The sequence continues at coordinate 2,033 of NZ_CAKKMM010000357.1, forward strand.
CGTCACGAACGTAGAGGGCAATGAGCATGGGACCAGAAGTATCCATCGTGATCCGCCAGCCTGGTCCGCCGGTGTGGTGCATCCAATTGCCTCCTTGGCAAGACGTACGATCTCAGTCTATTCCTGTTGTTATGAGGCGTTAACGGCTGGCTGCCCGGCCGCCAGCCGTCGGTTCAGGCCCGCCAGGTGGGCTTCGAGCACATCCTTGCACATCACGGCCGTCATCCACTCGGGCTGCAGGAGGGCGTGCATCGTCAGGCCGTCGAGGACTGCCAGCAGCAGTTCCGCTTCGGTGACGAGCACCTGCTGGTCGAGGCCGGCCGCGTGGTCGGCGTCAGCGCCTTCAGCCTCGGCCAGCCCCAGGATGAGCCCGCCCACGACGGCGGCCACAGCCCGGTGGCTGCGGTCGGCCTCGGCGGCCAGGAACGGCCTTGTCCGGGCGGCATTCTTGAAGGCCATCCAGACGCAGGCATCAACCGCCCGTTCCTCGTCCAACGGAAGAAACTCACCCAGCAGTGCCAGGACGGCCGCATGCTGCTCCCCTGAAACCGGCGGCGTATCGCCCAGCCGGGAGTCCGCGTCGGTGAGGCGGCCGACGATTCGGTCCACCACCACGGCGAACGCGTGGGTCAACAGCTCGTCGCTGCTGGCGAAGTAGTGCCGCACCGAGCCGACGGCCAGCTGCGCTTCATCGGCAACTTCCCGCAGCGAGGCCCGCTCGAGGCCATCCGTTGCGATGATCCTGAAGACTGCGTCAACTATTTCCTGGCGCCGGATGACGGCGTCGACAAATTTAGGCACTGGTCTTTTTTAGCACGTACGTGCCGCGGCCGCCCCGGGCCACACCGGTCCCGGCGGGGACGTGGCGCGGGTCACAGCGGCACGGTGCCCCCATAAGGACGACGCCGGCCGCGCACCTCAGCAAAAGGTGCGCGGCCGGCGTCGTCCTGTCTATCGCGCACGCCGTGGCCGGCGGGCGGGCTACAGCGACGGGTAGTTGCGTTCCGGTTCGCCGACGTAGAGCTGGCGCGGGCGGCCGATCTTCGTATTGGGGTCGCTGATCATCTCGCGCCACTGGGCGATCCAGCCCGGCAGGCGCCCGATGGCGAACAGCACGGTGAACATCTTCTCCGGGAAACCCATGGCCTTGTAGATCAGGCCGGTGTAGAAGTCCACGTTGGGGTAGAGCTTGGGCTTGAGGGCTTTCTCTTCAAGGCGCATGGCGATGTCGAGGAGCTCGTCGTTTCCGCCGAGCTTGCTCAGGACTTCGTGGGCCGTGGCCTTGATGATCTTGGCGCGCGGGTCGTAGTTCTTGTAGACGCGGTGCCCGAAGCCCATGAGGCGGACGCCGTCTTCCTTGTTCTTGACCTTCTCCATGTAGTCCTCGGGCTTGATGCCGTCGGCCTGGATCTGGCGCAGCATCTTCAGGACGGCCTCGTTGGCACCGCCGTGGGCGGGGCCGAAGAGGGCGTTGATGCCGGCGGAGACGGAGGCGAACAGGTTCGCGTTCGAGGAACCGACCAGGCGGACGGTCGACGTCGAACAGTTCTGCTCGTGGTCGGCGTGCAGGATCAGGAGCAGGTCCAGGGCCTTGGCGATGACCGGGTCCACCTCGTACTGCTCGGCCGGCAGGCCAAAGCTCAGGCGCAGGAAGTTCTCCACCAGGTTCATCGAGTTGTCCGGGTACAGCATGGGCTGCCCGATCGACTTCTTGTGGGCGTAGGCGGCGATGACCGGCATCTTGGCCATGAGGCGGATGGTGGACACCTCCACCTGCTCGGCGTTGAACGGATCCAGCGAGTCCTGGTAGAACGTCGACAGCGCCGACACGGCCGAGGACAGCACCGGCATCGGGTGGGCGTCACGGGGGAAGCCGCTGAAGAAGCCCTTGAGCTCCTCGTGCAGCAGGGTGTGGTGGCGGATCCGCTGGTCGAAGGACTCCAGCTCGGTGGGTGTCGGCAGGTTGCCGTAGATCAGCAGGTAGGAGACTTCCAGGAAGCTCGAGTGCTGGGCCAGCTGCTCGATCGGGTAGCCGCGGTAGCGCAGGATGCCGGCGTCACCATCGATGTAGGTGATGGCCGAGGTGGTGGCCGCGGTGTTCATGAAACCGGGGTCGAAGGCGACGGCGCCGGTCTGCTTCAGCAGCTTGGAAACGTCGTAGCCTTCGTTCCCTTCTACAACCTTGATGCGCGGGAGTTCGAGTTCGCCGCCGGCATGGCGCAGGGTTGCGCTGGTGGTTTCAGTCATGGAGTCTCCTCATGAGGCATCGGGGCCTCTGTCGAAAGCTGGTCCAACATCTGGTGAAGCTGCCCGCGGATCCTGTGCGGACAGGATTTCCAAAGGCTGCGCTGCCTTCTTGTGGAAAGCCACCATTGATCGTCAG
>NZ_CAKKMM010000358.1:0-4413 GCF_918698205.1 Microbacterium sp. Bi128
CGGCTTGGCCACGCAGATGATGGTGTGGGAATTCGCCACCGCCGTGGCCGGCCGCCTGCTCGGCATCAACCCGTTCGACCAGCCGGACGTCGAGGCAGCGAAGATCGCCGCCCGCGGCCTGCTGGACGCACAGCCCGCACCGACGCCGGCGAATTTCACCGACGGCGCGATCGAGGTCCGCGGCGGGGAATGGCTCGGCAACGCCGGGACCGCGGCCGAGGCCGTCAGCGCCCTGCTGGGCGAACTCGGCCCGGACAACTACCTCAGCGTCCAGGCCTATTTCGACCGGCTGGCCTATGCCAGCCTCGAAGGCGTCCGGGACGAACTGGCCGCGGCCAGCGGACGCCCGGTCACCTTTGGCTGGGGCCCGCGGTTCCTGCACTCCACCGGCCAGTTCCACAAGGGCGGACCCGCGATCGGCGTCTTCCTGCAGGTCACGGCCGCATCCGCGGCTGACCTGGCCATCCCGGACCGGCCGTTCACGTTCGGCGAGCTGATCTCGGCGCAGGCCGCGGGCGACGCCCAGGTCCTGTCCGAGCACGGCCGTCCGGTCCTCCGGCTGCACCTGACCGACCGCGCCGCGGGTGTGAAGCAGCTCCAGGAGCTCATCACCTCCCTTGCCGGCCAGGCAGCATCCTCCACTGAAAGCTAAGGCACCCACGCAACCATGCCAGAAACCTACAACGGCGGCAGGAACACGGCCGGCCGGGGGCGCAATCCGCTCCGGGACCCCCGTGACCGCCGTCTGAACCGTATTGCCGGACCGGCGTCGCTGGTCCTGTTCGGGGTGACCGGGGACCTCGCCCGCAAGAAGCTCATGCCCGCCGTGTATGACCTCGCCAACCGCGGGCTGCTGCCGCCGAGCTTCGCGCTGGTGGGCTTTGCCCGCCGCGAGTGGGAGAACGAGGACTTCGCCGCGGAGGTCAAGGAGTGCAGGGCGAGTTCGACGAAGACGAGACGTTCAAGCGGCTCTCCGACACGATCGATGAGCTCGACGAACAGCGCGGGACGCGGGGAAACCACGCGTTCTACCTCTCGATCCCGCCGAAGGCCTTCGAACAGGTCTGCCGTCAGCTCTCCAAGCACGGCCTGGCCCAGGCCGCGGGCGACAACTGGCGCCGCGTGGTGATCGAAAAGCCGTTCGGACACGACCTCGAGTCGGCCCGGCAGCTCAACGACATCGTCGAGTCGGTATTCCCGCCGGACGCGGTGTTCCGGATCGACCACTACCTGGGCAAGGAGACGGTGCAGAACATCCTGGCACTGCGCTTCGCCAACCAGCTCTTCGAGCCGCTCTGGAACGCCAACTATGTGGACCACGTCCAGATCACCATGGCCGAGGACATCGGGACCGGCGGCCGGGCAGGCTACTACGACGGCGTGGGCGCGGCCCGCGACGTCATCCAGAACCACCTGCTGCAGCTGCTGGCCCTGACGGCGATGGAAGAACCGATTTCCTTCAACGCGGACGACCTGCGTGCCGAGAAGGAAAAGGTCCTCGCCGCCGTCCGGCTCCCCGAGGACCTCTCCTCCCACTCTGCCCGCGGGCAATTCACCGGCGGCTGGCAGGGCGGCGAGGAAGTCCTCGGGTACCTGGAGGAGGAGGGCATCCCGGCCGATTCCAAGACCGAGACGTTCGCCGCGATCCGGGTGGACATCAACACCCGCCGCTGGTCCGGCGCGCCGTTCTACCTGCGCGCCGGCAAGCGGCTGGGGCGCCGGGTGACGGAGATCGCCGTCGTGTTCAAGCGCGCACCAAACCTGCTCTTCACGGACCACGGCGAGGACGACTTCGGCCAGAACGCCGTGGTGATCCGGGTCCAGCCTGACGAGGGCGCCACGATCCGGTTCGGTTCCAAGGTTCCGGGCACCCAGATGGAGGTCCGCGACGTCACCATGGACTTCGGCTACGGCCACTCCTTCACCGAGTCCAGTCCCGAAGCCTACGAACGCCTCATCCTGGACGTGCTCCTCGGCGAGCCGCCGCTGTTCCCCCGGCACCAGGAAGTTGAGCTGTCCTGGAAGATCCTGGATCCCTTCGAGGAATACTGGGCCGGCCTGGACGAACAGCCCCAGCCCTACGCTCCCGGCAGTTGGGGCCCCGCCTCGGCCGATGAGCTCCTAGCCCGCGACGGACGAACCTGGAGAAGGCCATGATCGTAGATCTTCCCGATACCACCACCTCCAAAATTTCCAAGAAGATCATGGCCCTGCGCGAGCAGGGCGGCGTGATCGCCCTGGGCCGGGTCCTGACCCTCGTGGTCGTCACCCGCTCCGGGCTGGAAGAGGAGGCCATCGAGGCCGCCAACGAGGCCAGCCGCGAACACCCGTGCCGGATCATCGTCCTCGCCGACGCCGGGGCCTCGGCCCCAACCCGGCTGGACGCCCAGATCCGCGTCGGCGGCGACGCCGGCGCCTCCGAGGTGATCCTGTTGCGCGGCTACGGCGAACTCGCCGAGGAAAGCGAATCCCTCGTCGCGGCCCTGCTGCTCCCGGACGCCCCGATCGTGGCCTGGTGGCCGCACGGTGCGCCCAGGAACGCGTGCCAGACCTCGGTCGGGGGCATCGCGCACCGCCGGATCACCGACTCGGCCAATGAAGCGGACCCGGTCGCGGCGCTGGAGAACATCCGCCGCACGTACAAGGCCGGCGACACGGACCTGGCCTGGACCCGGCTGACCAACTGGCGCATCCAGCTGGCCGCGGTCCTGGACCAGGTGGACGACTCGCCGGTGACGGCCGTGGCCGTCGAGGGCGCCTCGGACTCACCCAGCACCGTGCTTCTCGCAGCCTGGCTCACCCTGGCCCTGGACGTTCCCGTCACGATCGTGGCGGATCCGGCCGGAACCGGCATCCGGCGCGTCCGGCTGACCCGGCCCGGCGGCGACATCCAGCTATTCCGGCCCGGGCTCACCATCGCCGAACTGACCCAGCCCGGCCAGCCCGCCCAGCGGATCTCGCTGCCCCGCCGCAGCCTCAAGGACTGCCTGGCCGAAGAACTCCGCCGCCTGGATCCGGACGAAGTCTTCGGTGAAGTGATTACTATGGGACTGCCGCGTACCAATCTAAGGAGTGTCCGTCCCAGTGAGCGCTGACCCGAGAGTAAGCATCCATCCTGACTCGACCGTTCTGATGGCGGCGATCGCAGCCCGCCTGATTACCAAGCTGGTGGATATCCAGGACCGGCACGGCGAGGCCACGGTGGTGCTTACCGGGGGAACGATGGGCATCGGCTCGCTCAGGGCCGTGGCCGAATCGCCCGCGGCGCGGGCCGTCGACTGGTCCAAGGTGAACTTCTGGTGGGGTGACGAGCGCTTCGTGGCGGCCGGCGACGCCGAGCGCAACGCCCGCCAGGCCCAGGACGCCCTCCTGTCCCACATCAATGTTGATCCGGCGCGCGTCCATGTGCCCGGTTCCACCGATGACTTCGACAGCCCGGACGACGCCGCGGCCGACTATGCCCGCCGGCTCGCCGAGGCGGCGGCCGGTGAGCACGCCGCGGACATGTCCGACGACAGGCCGGAACAGCCGGCGCGGCTTCCCCGCCTGGACATTGTCCTCCTCGGCGTGGGGCCGGACGCGCACGTCGCCTCGCTCTTCCCGGAGCAGGCCGGCATCCGGGAGAAGGAACTGACTGTCGTGGGCGTCCACAACTCCCCCAAGCCGCCGCCGGCGCGGGTGTCGCTGACGTTGCCGGCGATCAACACGGCATCCGAGGTGTGGATGGTGGTGGCCGGTGATGACAAGGCCGGCGCCGTAGGGCTGGCCCTGGCCGGCGCCAATCCCGTACAGGTGCCCGCCGCGGGGCCGCGCGGCCGCCGGGAAACGCTGTGGCTGATTGACGAGGACGCGGCCTCACGGGTCCCGGAGCAGCTCGTCCGGAAGGGTCCGTCCGGAGCGTAGACGTTCCAGCGCTCCAGCCAGCACGTCTTCGGCGTCCTGGCTGGAGCGCCGCTCTTTAACGTATTCCAGATGCGTCTTGAAGCCTTCTGTTGGCGTTTCCTCCAGGGCAAACTTTGATTCGTCGCGGGTTGCGGTGCCGCCGCAGCGCCGGCAGTCCCAAACTCCGGGGATCTGTTCCTCCGGAAGCTGTGCGAACACGAGCGAGGTTTCATGGCCCTTGGCGCACCGGAACGATACACGAATACGGGGCTGGCGTACGCCGGCCCCGTTCAGTGGTTCGTGGCGGGGAGTTGCCCCCTCGGTGGCGCCCACACGGATTCCTTTGAATCCGGAAGCAGAATGCAGCATCGGGAACTCCTGGCTACTTGGCTGGTGGAAGTGCAAGACGACAGCCACAGTGTAGTTCGTGAGTTCCCGATGCCGGGAGGGCCATAAGGACCCCATATGAAGTTGTCGGACGGGCGTCCTAGGAATCGGCGCCTGTGCTGAACCGCATGAGCAGGCCGAGGG
>NZ_CAKKMM010000359.1:0-4413 GCF_918698205.1 Microbacterium sp. Bi128
GCCCTGGGCGCGTGCGCCTCCGTTCCCGCCGCCGTCCCCTGGCACACGGGCGTTCTCATCGCCGCGGGATCGGCCGCGTTCTCCATCATGGTCGGCTTTGGCGGCTGGTTTGTCGGCCGCACCTGGCAGCGCGGGAGGCGGCGGGACGTCACAGTGCTGCGCGGGGCCGGGCGCCGGGCGGCGTGGCTGCATGCCGCCCGCTACGTCACCGCTGTCGGCGGCGCCGGGACCCTGGGGGTCCTCAGCGGCAGCGGCCACCCGCACTGGGCCATGGCCGCGGCGGCGGTGCCGCTTGCCGGTGCGGACCTGCCCAGCAGCGTGTACCGCGGCGTCCACCGGATCGTCGGGACACTGGGCGGTCTCGTGGTGGTCGCGGCGGTCCTGTTCCCGTGGCCGGGGTCACCGCTGCTGGCCTTCCCCGGGCAGGAGGCCGCCGTCCTGGTCTGCCTGGTGATCGTGTTGCAGTTCAGCACCGAGCTGTTCATGACCCGGCACTACGGCCTTGCCATGGTCTCCTTCACCCCGGTGATCCTGCTGGTCGGACAGCTTGCCGCGCCGGCCGATCCCGCCGTGCTGGTGACCGAACGGGCCGTCGAAACACTCGTGGGCGCCGCCGTCGGGATCGCCGTCTTCGTACTGATCCGCCGACGGCGCCTGGCCGTCCACTGATGTACCCGGCGGCTACTTGGCGCGCCGCGCCGGCCCGGCGATGAGCTTTGAGGGCAGCACCCGCGAAACCGAGGTCAGGACTTTGTAGCGCTTGCTGGGGATCGAGACGGCCTTGCCCTTGGCGTTGTCCGCCAGTCCCTCGCTGACCACTTGCCGGGCCTCGAGCCACATCCAGCGCGGCGTCGCCGTCTTGTCCATCCCCATCCGGTCGTGGAACTCGGTGTGGGTGAAGCCGGGGCACACGGCGGTGACCTTCACCCCGCGCGCCGCATAGGCCATGTTGGCCGAGCGCGAGAAACTCAGCAGCCAGGCCTTCGCTGCGGAATAGGTGCCGCGGGGCAGGAAGGCCGCCACGCTGGCGACGTTGATGATCCTGCCGGACTGGCGCCCGAGCATGCCTTGCAGGGCGGCGTGGCTGAGCTCCATGGCGGTTTCGACATGGAGCTTCAGGTGTTTCTTCTCCTCGGCAATGTCGTTGTCCTCGAAGGGCCGCAGCAGGCCGATTCCCGCGTTGTTGACCAGGATCTCCACCGGCCGCGCGGGGTCGGTCAGGCGCGCGACGACGGCGGCAATCCCTGCGTCGTCGGTCAGGTCCGCGGCGATCGTCTCCGTCGCGGTCCCGTAGCTGTTCTCCAGCTCCGCAGCGGTGGCCGCGAGGCGGCCGGCGTCGCGGGCCACGAGCACCACGCGGTGGCCCTGCTCGGCGAGCTGGCGGGCGAACTCGGCGCCAAGGCCTGCCGTCGCGCCCGTGACCATGGCTGTGCTGCCGGATGTAGAGGCTGTTTGAGGGTTCATAGCGACAGCCTAGTCTCGTCCCGGCTCAGGCCAGGGCCGTGTCCTGCGCCAGTTCGTCCCCTGCCGGGTCACCGTCATCGAGCAGGTGGCGGTTTTGAAGCTCTTCGGCCGCAAGCTCGTACCAGGTGTGCGCCCCGAAAGAGGGGCTGCTGGTGTCGAGGTGGCGGTAGAGAGCGTCCGCGAGCCGGCACAACGCCGTGTCGGACAGTGCCCGGACCGTGGCCACAGGATCCAGCGTTCCCTCGAAGTACTCCGAAAGCGCCAGCCCGTCGATGGAGCCAAGGTCGCTGGCGCCGCCGGTTTCCGCGGCCAGCGGGCTGTTGGCCTCCCCCAGCCCGGAGTCGGATCCGGAGCCGGGCCCGACGTCGAGCAGTCCGGCAGCTTCGCTGTCTCCGTTCCCGGCGACGGCAACAGGGGCCGGGCGGTCGTCGGTGTCGAGTCCGGCGAGGACTTCGGCGTCGGCGCCGACGTGCACGAGGCAGATTGGCAGCACCGCCGGCTCGTCGAGGGTGAAACGAAGCGGTCCGGACTCTGCGGAGCCCCCGGCATCGGGAGAGGGCAGGTGTCCGGCATCAGCGAGACGCCGGAGATCCAGCAGCACCTCAGGGTCCAGGTGGGAGGCGCCGTGGAGATCGATGACCACGGCGGCGCCCGGTTCGAGGCGGCAGGCGCGGCGCACAATGTGCAGGAGGGTTGCTGAGTCAGACTGGGTAACGCAGCCGGTAATTTCGAGGGTGACCTGTGCGGGATCGACGTCCACCCGGACAAGCACACGCAGTTTATGGTTCATGGGGTACTCCAAAGTCACCTGTCCAAGAGCCAACTGCATAACTCTGGTCAAACTTTACGAGGTTGGTCCGCTGCCCACAAGCGGGCAGGCCGATGACTTCGTTCCGGCCCCCGCGCCAGGCGCTCAGGCTCCCTCTGGGACCCGCTCCGGCCAGTCCACATACTGGTGGTACGACTCATGTTTGCGCAGGTAGCGGTACATGAACGGGCAATTCGGGATGATCCGCTTGCCGGAGGCAACCACGTCATCGAGGGCGAAGTGCGCCAGCACTTTGGCGAGCCCTTGGCCCTGGAACTGCTCTGCGGTATCCGTGTGGATAAAGTCGATATGGCCCGGCCTGTCGATGAAGCGCACCTGGACGGCCAGCTTCTCGCCGACACGGAGTTCGTAACGGTGCAGCTCGTCGTTCCGGGTGGTGGAGACGTCCGGGGTGAAGGTGTCTTCCGTGGTTGCCGAGTTCTCCGTCATGGTTCGACATTGGCACTTAATGGCGGGCGTGGCAATGGCGGTTCCGATCCGCCCTGCCCGTCAGGTGGCGTCGTGAGCTGAACCGGAATCCGGCCCAGGAGCACGACGGCGAGCGCGAAGCAGGCGGCACCCCCGCCGAGGAGCCCGGGCGTGAGCCCGGTGAGCGCGGCGTTGACTGCCGGAACAAAAACGGCGACTGCGGCCAGCAGCACGGCGGCCGCCGGTCGGCTCGGCGACGGGCCGGACGCCGTCGGCCGCTCCTCCAGCCTGCCAAACAATGCCACCACCGGCAGCAGCAGGGCGATGACCCCCAACAGCACCAGGGGCCGCCCCCACCACCAGGCCGCACTCCCTCCGTCGGGCTGCGGGAAATCCGTCAGCAGCAGCAACCCGGACATCGCCGCCAGCAGGGGCAGATGCCACAGATAAACAGTCATGGACCGCCGGCCGGCCACGCCCATCATCCGGCGCACCCCGGCCACGGACGCGATCCGGGACAGCACCGGCCGGAAGAGCTGGAGGGCGGCGGCCTGCGAGATGCCCAGGAGCAGCAGCGTCACATTGGGCGGATTGAGGTTCACCAGCATGTTCCCGGAACACAGCCCCAGCAGGACTATCAACCCCAGCAGCATGTTGCTGGCAACCATGATGCCCAGGTGCGCCGGCCGGCCCGGCAGCAGCCGCGGGCCATCCGCCACGATGAATCCGAGCTGCTGCACGGCGCACCACAGGAACAGCATGTTCAGGTATGCCAGCAGCGGCAGCACTCCCCGCAGGCAATCGACCGTCACCACCAGGGCGGTGAGGCCGGCGAAGGTCAGCCATCGCGCGCGGGTGTGGAGGGCCGCCAGCCAGGGAAGGTTGAGTTGCGCGGCGAGGTACGCGGCCAGGAACCACAGCGGCATGCCGGCTCCGCTGGTGAGCAGCTCGATGACCTGAGGGTCAACCCCTGCGAGGCGGGCCGCCGACAGGCCAACGAACATGACCGCCAGCAGGACGGCGGCCGGCCGGATCAGGCGCAGCAGCCGGGCCTGCATGAAATCGAAGGCGTTGCCGCCCCTGGCGCGGAGCCGGCGCCAGGACTGCAGCCCGGTGATGCCTCCGGCCACAAAGAACAGCGGCATGATCTGGAAGACCCACACCACTGGTTCAAACCAGTGCTGATCGCCCAAGGTGTTCTCGGACGTCACGGTGCCGTCCGGGTGCAGTACGGGACTCACCATCATGGTGTGCGCGACCACCACCAATGCCAGGCAAAAGAACCGGACAAGGTCGATCACCGGGTCTCGGTCCGGCATCGGCGCCGGGTCGCCGGTTGGCCGCTGCTGCGCAAGCATGGCACCCCTCGGGAAGACAGGCTGTGTTGCCATCATTGTCGGGCCGCGGCGCCCTGGCTGCCAGAGCAGTATGGCCCGGATGCGCGCCGGCTGCGGGCCATACTGCTCTGGCAGTCACAGTGTCAGCGCGAGAGTGTGGCCAGGGCGGTGGCCGCGAAGGTCCTGGCCGAGGCATTCCACAGGCCCAGCAGTGCCTGGAGGTTCTCGCCGTCGGCCCGGTGCGCTGTGGTCTGTTCCTCAAGGACCGCCAGGACGCCGGTGCGCAGCTCCGTGTTGAAGTTGACCTTGCCCACGTTCATCGCGGCGGCCTTGACCAGTTCCTCGGCCGGAATGCCGGAGGCGCCGTGCAGGACC
>NZ_CAKKMM010000360.1:0-4409 GCF_918698205.1 Microbacterium sp. Bi128
CTGCAGGTGGGTGCGGCCGGGCATGGCCACGCCCTGGTGCGCCTTGGCCTGGTCCACGAGTGCGTCAATCGTGGCGAGCACGCCGCGGGCGATGATCCGGGCGTGGTCGCGCAGGAACATCCGCCCCAGGGTGGCCACCTGGTCGTTGCGGGACCGGCCGGCGCGGAGCTTGCCGCCGAGCTGGGTACCGGCGCGCTCGATCAGGCCACGCTCGAGCGAACCGTGCACGTCCTCATCGGACTCGGCCGGCAGGTAGGCGCCGGAGGCGACGTCCTCATCCAGCTGCGTCAGGGCGGCCAGCATGCCGTCCAGTTCGGCGTCGTCCAGCAGCCCGGCCTTGTGCAGCACGCGGGCGTGCGCCTTGGACCCGGCGATGTCGTAGCGGGCCAGCCGCCAGTCGAAGTGCGTGGACTTGCTCAGCGCGGCGAGGGCGTCCGCTGGGCCGCCGGCGAACCGGCCGCCCCACAGCGCTCCCGTATTTGTAGCCTCAGACTTTTGCTCAGCCACAGGGGCTACTCTCCTGCGACGCGGATGTCGCGGCCGGAGGCAACCTTGGCGGACATGCCCCACAGTTCGATGAAGCCGCGCGCCATCGACTGGTCGAACGTGTCGCCGGTGTCGTATGTGGCAAGGTCGAAGTCGTAGAGCGAGGTCTCGGAGCGGCGTCCGTTGACGATCGCCTGGCCGCCGTGCAGCACCATGCGGATGTCGCCGGAGACGTACTTCTGGGTGTCCTCGATGAAGGCGTCGAGGGAGCGCTTGAGCGGCGAGAACCACTGGCCGTCGTAGACCAACTCGGCCCAGCGCTGGCCGACGGTCGCCTTGAAGCGGGCCTGCTCGCGCTCGATCGTGATGTCTTCGAGGTGCTTGTGCGCGGTGATGAGCGCCATGGCGCCCGGTGCCTCGTAGATCTCGCGGGACTTGATGCCCACGAGGCGGTCCTCGACGACGTCGATCCGGCCCACGCCCTGGGCACCGGCGCGGCGGTTGAGTTCCTTGATGGCCTGCAGCGGGGTGACCTTGACGCCGTCGATCGCGACCGGCACGCCGGCCTCGAAGGAGATGGTGACCTCATCCGGTGCCGGCGGGAATTCCGGGGTGGCGGTGTAGTCGTAGATGTCCTTGGTGGGGGCGTTCCAGATGTCCTCGAGGTAGCCGGTTTCGACGGCGCGGCCCCAGACGTTCTGGTCGATCGAGTACGGGTTCTTTTTGGTGGTCTCGATCGGCAGTCCCTTTTCCTCGGCGAAGGCGATGGCCTTGTCGCGGGTCAGGGCGAGATCACGGACCGGGGCGATGCACTTCAGGTCCGGGCCCAGGGTCTGGATGCCGACTTCGAAGCGGACCTGGTCGTTGCCCTTGCCGGTGCAGCCGTGGGCGACGGTGGTGGCGCCGAATTCGCGGGCGGCCTTGACCAGGTGCTTGACGATCACCGGGCGGGAGATGGCGGAGACCAGCGGGTAGTGGCCCTGGTAGAGGGCGTTGGCCTTCAGCGTGGGCACGCAGTACTCGTTGGCGAACTCGTCGCTGGCGTCGGCGACGTAGGCCTCGACGGCGCCGCAGCCCAGCGCGCGCTGGCGGATGGTCTCCAGCGATTCGCCGCCCTGTCCGACGTCGACCGCCACGGCGATGACCTCGGCGCCGGTGGCTTCACCGATCCAGCCGATGGCTACGGAAGTATCCAGGCCACCGGAGTAGGCCAGAACAATACGCTCAGTCACGGAAATGCTCCTTAGTTGTTTGGTGATGCATTAAGTCTGGGAAAAGCTCTGTTGCAAGCCTGTCACACACCCGGGTGCCCGGTCCTGTGAAGGGCTCATGGTGTGGCTTATTGGCCGGCTTCCTCGGCGAACTGCAGGAAGCGTGCGGCGATGTCCGCGCCGCCCAGGGGGTCCCGGGTGACAAGCAGGACGGTGTCGTCCCCAGCGATGGTGCCCAGGATCGAGGGCATTACCGAGTGGTCGATGGCGAGGGCCAGGAAGTTCGCGGCGCCCGGCGGGGTCCGAAGCACCACGAGGTTGGCGGAGGCCTCGGCGGTGACGAGCAGTTCCCCGCACAACCGGGTCAGCCGGGCGTCGAGGATTTCCTGCGTGACGCCGCTCTTGGCCGCCCGCTCGCCGCCCTCCCCCGGGACGGCGTAGACCAGCACGCCGTCCTTGCCGCGGACCCGGACGGCGCCGAGTTCCACGAGGTCGCGTGACAGCGTGGCCTGGGTGACCTGGACGCCGTCGTCCGCGAGCAGCGCCGCGAGCTCTGCCTGGGAACGGACAGATTCGCCCGTGAGAATCGCCGTGATCCGCGCCTGCCGGGCTGTCTTGGTGGCCGGGCTGGCCCCAGGAGAGGCTGGCTGGACGGACATCAGGCCGGTCCGCCCACCGGTGCCGGACCATCGAGTGGCGCCAGACCGTCAACCACTGCCAGACCGGAGCGGTGCATGAGCCAGGCCATGAGTGCCTTCTGCGCGTGCAGCCGGTTTTCGGCCTCGTCCCAGACCACCGACTGCGGGCCGTCAATGACGTCCGCGGCGATCTCGTAGCCCCGGTAGGCCGGGAGGCAGTGCAGCACGACGGCGTCCGGCGCCGCGAGCTTCATCGCGTCGGCATCCACGGAATAGGCGCGGAACAGCTTCATCCGCGCTTCCTTCTCCGCCTCCTGGCCCATGGACACCCACGTGTCGGTCGCGACGACGTCGGCGCCCAGGAGCGCTTCGGCGGGGTCCACCGTCACCAGCACCGAGCCGCCGGTCTCCGCGGCACGGTCCTCGGCGGCGGCGATGATCTCCGGCGACGGCAGGTAGCCCTCCGGTCCGGCGATGCGGACGTTCATGCCCGCCGTCACGCCGGCCAGCAGGTAGGAGTTGGCCATGTTGTTGGCCGAGTCGCCCAGGTAGGCCATGGTCAGGCCCTGGAGCGAGCCCTTGTGCTCCTTGACGGTCAGCAGATCGGCCAGGAGCTGGCATGGGTGGTAGTCATCGCACAGGGCGTTGATGACCGGAACGCGGGAGTTCTCAGCCATGGCGACGAGCCCGGCATGCGCGCCGGTGCGCCACACAATGGTGGAGACCATGCGTTCGAGCACCCTGGCAGTGTCCTCGACCGATTCTTTGTGCCCGATCTGCGCCTCGCCGGGGTTGATGATGAGCGCGTTGCCGCCCATGTCCGCGATGCCGGTGGCGAAGGAGACCCTGGTCCGGGTGGAGGTCTTGTCGAAGATGACTGCCACCGTCCGGCGGCCGTTGCCGTCTGCGGCGAAGGGCTGCACGCTGTAGGGCGCGGCCTTCATCCGGACGGCGAGCTCGAGGACCTCGGCCTGCTCGGCCGGGCTGAGGTCCGTGTCCTTGAGGAAATGGCGGGTGGGCACTGAGGCGGTCACGGCGGCGGTCACTTGGCGTCCTTTGCAGCGTTGGTCTTGGCGGTCTCGAGCAGTGCCGGCAGGGCGGCCAGGAAAAGGTCTGCCTGCTCGGTGGTCAGGATCAGCGGGGGCGCCAGCCGGATGGTGCGCGGGCCCGGGCTGTTGACGATGAACCCGGCGTCGAGGCCGGCGGCCACGACGCCCGGGGCGACGTCGGCGTCGAGGTCGAAGCCGATCAGCAGCCCCTCGCCGCGGACCTCTGTCACGCCGGCGATTCCGGCGAGGCCGGCGCGCAGATGCTCCCCCAGGTTCCGGACGTGGGCCAGGATGTCCTGGTTTTCCAGGACGTGCAGGGTGGCGAGGGCGGCGGCGGTGGCCACCGGGTTGCCGCCGAATGTCGTCCCGTGCTGGCCGGCGGTCAGCAGAGCAGACGTTTCCGGGCCGAACGTGACGAGCGCGCCGACCGGGAAACCGCCGCCCAGGCCCTTGGCGAGGGTCACGGCGTCGGGCACGATTCCGGCGTCCTCGCTGGCCAGCCACTTGCCGGTGCGGCCGATGCCGGTCTGGACCTCGTCGAGGATCAGCAGGGCGCCCGCCGCGCTCGTGGCCTCGCGGGCCGCCTTGAGGTAGCCGGCAGGCAGCGGCCGGACGCCGGCCTCACCCTGGATCGGTTCGAGGAAGACGGCAGCGGTGGTCTCATCAATGGCGGCGCGGAGGGCCTCGATGTCACCGAACGGGACATGCACGACGCCGCCGGGCAGCGGCGCGAACGGCGCCCGGTAGGCCTCCTTGGAGGTCAGCGCGAGGGCGCCCATGGTGCGCCCGTGGAAGGCGCCTTCGAGCGCGATGATCTTGGTGCGCGGCTTCGCTGTTTTTTCCGCGACAGTATTCTCCGCGGCCGCGGACTGGCTGGCGCCACTGTTACGGCGCGCCAGCTTGAAGGCCGCCTCGACGGCTTCGGTGCCGGAGTTGGCGAAGAACACCTTGGAGCCGGCCGGGGCCTTGGACAGTTCCAGCAGCTTCTCGGCCAGGGCGATCTGGGTGGGGCTCTGTCTCTTATA
>NZ_CAKKMM010000361.1:0-4394 GCF_918698205.1 Microbacterium sp. Bi128
GGACTGATGAGCTCGTTGTGGGCGGACACCAGGAGCCGTCCGGTCGCGTGCGTGCCGTCGGCAGTGAGGAGCTGCTGTTCAGTGCCGAGCCCGGAGGCGTGCAGCTGGCGCAGCAGCGGGTTCGCGGAGCGGGCCACCGACGGCGCCGGGAGCCGGGCCTCGATCAGGGCCGGCGCTGACACGCTGATCCCGGATTGGGCCGAGCGGGCGACTAACCGGCCCGAGTACTCCGCGGCCTCGATCTCCAGTCCCGGGCCAATGAACTGCAGCAGACCGGCCCGGTGGATCGCCAGCATCTCCCGCAGCCTGCGCGGCGGCGGCCCGGAATCCACGAAGCTGAAGAAGCCGTGCCACCAGCCCTGGACCTCCCGCTGCGACCGCGCGTTCAGCCGCTCGGACGGCACCAGCCGGCCCAGGTCCATGTAGGACTTCAGCAAGGAAGTGAACAGGGCCAGGGTTTCCGAATGGTCCGGCCCGGTGCGCAGCTCAAGGTCGCGGCCAATGTACGCTGCCACCGCCGACTGGAAGTCTGCGTGGCCGGCGAAAACGCGGCCGGCGAAGGGATGGTCCAGCCGTTCGAGGTCCAGGTGGAGCCCTGCGTCCGGGACGGACCCGGCGACGAGCCGCCGGCGCTCTTGGCTGTACCAGTCCGCAGCGGCGAACCGTTCGGCGAATTCCCGCCAGCCGATCCGGACCCGTTCCGGGTAGCCGGTGAACAGCTCGCGGTAGTACGCGTAACCGGCGTCCTTGGCGATCAGGGGCCACAGCTGGGCGCGGAAGTCCACCTCGCCAGGCGCATCCAGCAGCGCCGTGACGGCGTCGGCCGTGAAGAACGCCGGCTCGCCCGCTGCATCGCCGCGCAGGGCGGACGTGATCTTGGAGTGGTAGGGCACGCCGCGGCGGGAGCCGGCCCACAGCCGCGGCTCGGCACCTGAGGGCACGTAGCGCAGGCCGCCGCCTGGCAGCTCCTCGAATCTGCCGCCGCGGCCCTCCATGAGCAGGACCAGCAGGTCCACGAAGGCCAGGCCCATGCCGGAGACAATCACGTCCTGGCCGGCGGCGAGGGGTGAGTAGTCGACGTCGGTGGTGTAGCTGGGCGCCGCGTGGAACGCACCGTGCCGGGCGGCAAAACCGGCCCACGCCGCAGACTCCTCATTGGGCAGCGAATCCGTGTGCCCCAGGGAGGCGATCACGACGTCGGCGGGCAGTACCGCGCCGCCGGCCAGCCGGACGCGGTAGCGTTCCGGACCCTGGTCGGCTTCATGCTGCACCGGCTCGACGGCGGACGCCGTGTCCCGGTGCACGGTGACGGTGGTGTCCGGTCCGAGGGCGGCGACGGAGCGGCGGAAGAACCAATCCAGGTAGACACTCTGCAGCTGCCGGGTGGGGAAGCTGGCACCGGTGAGGGCGGCCAGCTGGCGCCGGAGTTCCGCCGGCAGCTCCGGAACATCCGCGATGGACCCGTCCAGGACCCCGGCGGCCCACTTTGCCAGGCCGGGGCCGTCGACTGCGGGTCCCTCGCATTGGACGGAGGCATCCGTGAACATCGTGACGTCCGCCGCCGCGGAGTTGAGCATCAGCCCGGGATGCTGCTCGTAACGCCAGATCCTGCCGGCACCCGGGGTGTGCGGCTCCACGACGTGGATCTGCAGGGCGCCGTCGAGCAGCTCCGGCCGGTTGGCGGCGAGGCGTTCCAGCAGCCCGGCCGCGCGCGGGCCGCCGCCGATGAGGACCACGGATGGGGCATTCACTGGCATGACGGTCTCCTGGCTCGGGTGCGGAGCCCTCATGCTAGGCACCCGAAATGGAGCCGGTCGAGGCGCCGGTCACGGTCGTTCACCCCGCGTAACGCGACGTAAATCGAGGCAAGAATTCGTCGTGTGACGCCGTGCGAACCTGCGTGAACGTATGCAACCTGCCGCCTTGCCGCGCGTTTTCGCACGGCCCTAGATTGGCAGCCAACTACCCCCACAGCAACTGGAAGAAGCGAGGTGGCGCATGAGTTCAACAGCAACCCCGGTGGCACAGTCCGCCCCGGAGCCGGCGTCCGCCGGCATCGAATCCGCACCCGAGACCGCGGAGGTCCGGCCCGCAGGACCCGTACCCGCCGGCGAGACCGCACCGGCCGGAACTGTCGGCTCCGGTTCGGTGGGCCGCAAGGCCGCAACCGACTACGCCGACTACCGGCTGGTCCCGGCCCGCCATCCGTGGCGCTGGGTGGGCACCGCCGTCGTCGCGGTGGGTGTGGCCGGCATTGCCTGGTCGCTGGCCACCAACCCGCGCTGGGAGTGGGGCGTGGTGGCGCAGTGGTTCACCGCGCAGTCGATCGTGAACGGCCTGCTGGAGACCCTGAAACTGACGGCGATCTCCGGGGCGCTCGGCTTCATCCTGGGGTTCATCCTGGCGCTGATGCGGCTGTCCGCGTCGCCCCTGCTGGTCTCCGTCTCCTGGACGTTCTCCTGGATTTTCCGGTCCACGCCGCTGCTGGTGCAGATGCTGCTCTGGTACAACCTGGGCTACCTCTACGAGAAAATCAGCCTGGGGCTCCCCTTCACGGACGTGCGCTTCTTTGAGGCGCAGACCACCACCCTGATCAGCCAGTTCGCCGCGGCAGTCCTCGGCCTGACCCTGAACCAGGCCGCCTACTCCGCCGAGATCATCCGCGGCGGCATCCTGTCCGTGGACCAGGGCCAGCTCGAGGCCGCAACCGCCCTGGGCATCCCGGCCTGGCGGCGTTCCACCAGGATCGTCCTGCCCCAGGCCATGCGGGCCATCCTGCCCACCGCCTTCAACGAGGTGATCGGCCTCGTCAAGGGCACCTCGATCGTCTACGTCCTGGCCTATTCCGAGCTGTTCTACACCGTCCAGGTCATTTACAACCGCACCCAGCAGGTCCTGCCGCTGCTGCTCGTGGCCACGCTCTGGTACATCGTCATCACCTCGGTCCTGAGCGTCTTCCAGTACTACATCGAGCGGCACTACTCCAAGGGCGCGGTCCGCACGCTGCCCCTGACCCCGTTGCAGAAGGCCCGCAGATTCCTCGCCATCCATACGCCCGCCGCCCGGGAATCGAACCAGGAAAGGGGCACCCGATGAGCACCGCACTCCGTACGACCACCCAGACCCCGTCCGCGGCCGCTGCCACGGACGCCGTAACCACCCGCGGCCTCGTCGAGATCACGAAGGTCCGCAAGTCCTTCGGCGCCGCGGAAGTCCTCAAGGGCATCACGCTGACGGTCGAGCCCGGGGGTGTCGCCGTGATCGTCGGACCGTCCGGATCCGGCAAATCCACCCTCCTGCGCACCATCAACCACCTCGAAAAGGTCGACGCCGGGTTCATCGCGATCGACGGCACGCTGGTGGGCTACGAGGTCCGCGGGCGCCGGCTCCACGAGTTGCGCGAAAAGGACATCCTGAAGCAGCGCACCGAGATCGGCATGGTGTTCCAGAACTTCAACCTCTTCCCGCACCTGACCGCGCTGGAAAACGTCACCGAGGCACCGATCGTCGCGCCGCGGGCAGGAAAACCCCGGCTCTCCAAGGCCGAGGCCCGCGACCGCGGGCTGGAACTGCTGGACCGCGTGGGCCTGAAGGACCGTGCCGGCGCCTACCCGCGCCAGCTGTCCGGCGGCCAGCAGCAGCGCGTCGCGATCGCCCGGGCGCTTGCCCTGGACCCGAAGATCCTGCTCTTCGACGAGCCCACGTCGGCTCTGGACCCGGAACTGGTCAACGAGGTCCTGGACGTCATCCGCGGGCTGGCCAAGTCCGGCACCACGCTGATCATCGTCACGCATGAGATGGGCTTCGCCCGCGACGTCGCCGACACGGTGGTGTTCATGGACCAGGGCCTGATCGTCGAGCAAGGCACACCCCAGGAAATTTTCACCAACCCGCGCGAAGCTCGCACCCGGAGCTTCTTCTCCAAAGTCATCGAACCCGCTTTCAACATCTAAGGAACCCCATGGCAATCAGCTCCGCACTCCGCACCACCCGCGCGAGTACTGGTCCCCGGCGGACGCGTGCGGCGCTTCCCGCCGTCGTCCTCATCGGCACCCTGTCCGGCACCGTGGCCCTGAGTGGCTGCGCGGATCCCGGCGCGTCTGCCGCATCCGGCGGGCAGCCCGCGACGACGGCGGCGCGCAACGGCGTCGTCTACAACACCTCGCCGGACCAGCAGCGGATCCGGGCGGAGAAGGATGTGTCCCTGGCCGCGAAGGTTCCCGCGCTGATCGGCAAGGACGGCAAGCTGACCGTCGCGACGACGGCGGGCGCGATTCCGCTGTCCTTCCACGCCACGGACGACAAGACCCCGATCGGCGTGGAGGTGGACCTGGCCCAGCTGGTCGCGGACAAGCTGGGCCTGGACCTGGACGTCCAGGTGACCTCCTGGGAGA
>NZ_CAKKMM010000362.1:0-4392 GCF_918698205.1 Microbacterium sp. Bi128
CCGCGGGCCCCCGCCCGCCCCCACAAGGAGGAAGACATGCGACGACGCATTCTCGCCACAGCAGTAGCCGCCACCGGCATCCTCGCCCTCTCCGCGTGCAGCGGAGGCGGCGGTGGAGCCGGGGGCATGGACGCCCACGGTCCGATCACCATCTGGTACTCCAACAACACGGCCGAGATCGCGTGGGGCCAGCAGATGGTCGATGCGTGGAACGCCGATCACCCCGACGAGCAGATCACCGCGCAGGAGATCCCGGCCGGCTCCTCGAGCGAAGAGGTCATCGGTGCGGCGATCACCGCCGGCAACGCCCCGTGCCTGGTGTTCAACACCTCGCCCGCCGCCGTGCCCGGCTTCCAGCGTCAGGGCGGTCTGGTGAACCTCTCGGACTTCCCCGACGGCGAGCAGTACATCACCGACCGCAGCGGCGACCTCGCCGACCAGTACCGCTCCGACGACGGCGGCTTCTACCAGCTGCCGTGGAAGAGCAACCCCGTCATGATCTTCTACAACAAGGACCTCTTCGCCCAGGCGGGGCTCGATGCCGAGAACCCGCAGCTGTCGACGTACGACGAGTTCCTCACCGCCGCCCGCACCCTGAAATCGGCCGGGGTCGCGCCGTACGCCATCAACCCGGCGCCTACGAGCGAGTTCTTCCAGTCGTGGTTCGACTTCTACCCGCTGTACGCGGCGCAGACCGGCGGCACGCAGCTGGTCACGGACGGGACGGCGACCTTCGACGACGCGAACGGCGAGGCCGTCGCCGACTTCTGGCGCACGATCTACAGCGAGCAGCTCGCGGGCAACGAGCAGTACCAGGGCGATGCGTTCGCCGACGGCCAGGCCGCGATGGCGATCGTGGGGCCCTGGGCCGTGTCGGTCTACCAGGACAAGGTCAACTGGGGTGCCGTGCCGGTGCCGACCCAGAAGGGCACGGCGGCCGACGACACCTGGACCTTCAGCGACGCGAAGAACATCGGTCTGTTCACCGCGTGCGAGAACAAGGCCACGGCGTGGGACGTGCTGAAGTTCGCCACCAGCCAGGAGCAGGACGGGCAGTGGCTGCAGGAGACCGGTCAGATGCCGCTGCGCACCGACCTGACGACCACCTACGCCGACTACTTCGCCGCCAACCCCGCCTACGAGCAGTTCGGCGACCAGGCCGCCCGCACCGTCGAGGTGCCGAACGTGGCCAACTCCGTCGAGATCTGGCAGGCGTTCCGCGACGGCTACTCGAAGGCGGTCATCTTCGGCGAGGGTGACGTGAAGACCTTCCTCTCGGATGCCAAGACGCAGATCGATCAGCTCACGGCGGGGAAGTGACATGACCGTCGATATCGCCGGCACGACCGGACGCACCGGGGGCGACCCCGGGCGGCCCGGTCGTGCCGGGGGAGCGGGGGATGCCGGCAAGAAGCGGCGCCGCCTGCTCGGAGCGCAGCCGCTCGGCATCCTGTTCTCTGCCCCGTATCTGATCTTCATCGGGGTCGTGTTCGCCTACCCGGTGATCTTCGCGGTGTGGATGTCGTTCCATGACTACTTCTTCACCGCCCCGGGGGCACAGGTCGATCGGCCGTTCGTGGGGCTCGACAACTACGTCACCGCCCTCACCGATCCGGCCGTGTGGCGGTCGTTCGGCAACGTCGGGATCTTCCTGCTCATCAACGTTCCGTTGACGGTGGTGCTGTCGATCGTGTTGGCCACGGCGCTGGACCGGGTGGTGCGCGCCCGCGCGTTCTTCCGTGTCGCGTTCTACGTGCCCTACGTCACGGCATCCGTCGCCGTGGTCGCGGTGTGGCTGTTCCTGTTCTCGAACACCGGGCTGATCAACAACGCGCTCGGCCCGCTCGCGCCGAGCCCGTCGTGGCTGGTCAACTCGGCGCTGGCGATGCCGACGATCGCGCTGTTCGTGACGTGGAAGGGGTTGGGGTTCTACATCCTGCTGTACCTCGCCGCCCTGCAGAACGTGCCGCGCGAACTGAACGAATCGGTCGCCGTCGACGGCGGCGGGCGCATTCGGCAGTTCTTCGCGGTGACGGTGCCCGGCGTCCGGCCCGCGACGTTCCTCGTGGTGCTCCTGGCCACCATCACCGGAGCGAACCTCTTCACCGAGCCCTACTTGCTCACCAGCGGCGGCGGCCCCAACGGGGCCTCGACGTCGCCCGTGCTGCTGATCTACCAGAAGGGCATCGAGCAGCAGAACCCCGACGTGGCCGCGGCCATCGGGGTGGTGCTCATGGTGTTCGTGCTGATCATCGCGGCACTGCAGCGGCGATTCGTGGGGAGGGAGGAATCATGAGGACCAAGGTCGTGACCTACGGCGTGCTCACTCTCGGCGCCCTGGCGTTCCTGTTCCCCTTCTATTACATGGTCGTCGGGTCTCTCCAGACGAGCCCGGACACCTCGATCGCCGGAGCGTTCCCCAACCCCGCGAACCTCACGGTCGAGAACTACACCGCGATCGACGGCCGCATCAACCTGCTGCGGGGCCTGGTCAACTCGGGCATCTTCACCGGCGGCGTGATCCTCGGCACCATCGTGTTCGGCGTCCTCGCCGGGTATGCGCTCGCCGTGCTGCGCTGGCGGGGTCGCTCGGCGACCTTCGCGCTCGTGCTGCTGGTGCAGGTGATCCCGTTCCAGCTGCTGATGATCCCGCTCTACGTCATGATCGCCCGCGATTACGGCTTGGCCGACAGCTACCTCGGCATGATCCTGCCGTTCTTCATCAACTCCACCGCGGTCGTGATCTTCCGGCAGTACTTCTTGCAGCTGCCCAAGGAGCTGTTCGACGCCGCTCGCATCGATGGCGCGGGGGAGTTCCGGCTCCTCTGGAACGTCGCCCTGCCCCTGGTGCGGCCGGCGCTGCTGACCGCCGTGCTGCTGACCTTCATCGGTCCGTGGAACGAGTTCCTGTGGCCGTTCCTCATCACGAAGGACGCCACGATGCAGCCCCTCGCGGTGTCGCTGGCCAACTTCATCTCGACCATCGCGGCCTCCACCGCCAACCCCTTCGGCGCGATGATGGCCGGCGCCGTCGTGCTGGCTGCCCCCGCGGTAGCGCTGTTCCTGATCTTCCAGCGCTACTTCACCTCGAACGACCTCGGATCCGGAGTGAAAGGATGACAATGACCCCCGCATCCCCCGTCCCTTACCGCCTCACACGCCTCGGTGTGGTGATGACCCCCGAGCCCGGCAACGCCGACGAAGCGGAGGGCGTGCTCAACCCGGCCTCGGGCCGCGGCCCGGACGGCGAGCTGTACCTGCTGCCGCGCCTGGTCGCCGAGGGCAACGTCTCGCGCGTGGGCCTGGCCCGCGTCGTCGTCGAGGACGGCGTGCCCGTCGCCGTCGAGCGCGAGGGCGTGGTGCTCCAGCCCGACCGCGGGTGGGAGCGCGGCGCCGACAATGCCGGCACCGAGGACCCGCGCACGACATGGGTCGAGGCGCTCGGCCTGCACGTCATGACGTACGTCGCCTACGGTCCGTTGGGTCCGCGGACGGCGATCGCGGTGTCGGACGACCTGCGCGACTGGCGGCGGCTCGGGCCGGTGCTGTTCCGCTACCAGGACGACCTCGACATGGACCTCAACCTGTTCCACAACAAGGACACCGTGTTCTTCCCCGAGCCGGTGACCGCACCCGACGGCACCGAAGCCTTCGCGGTGCTCCACCGCCCGATGTGGGACCTCGGCGAGACCAAGCCCGGTCAGGGCGTGCGGCTGCCGGCCGGCATCGAGGATGCGCGGCAGTCGATCTGGATCAGCTACGTGCCCGTGGCATCCGTTCGGGAGGACCTGTCGAACCTCGCGCTGTGGGAGCAGCACCGGTTCGTCGCGGGGCCGGAGTTCCCGTTCGAAGAGGTCAAGATCGGGGGCGGCCCGCCGCCCCTGCGCATCCCGGAGGGGTGGCTCGTGCTGCACCACGGCGTGACCGGTGTCATCGACAACGCGTTCTCGCAGCAGCAGAAGGTCAACTACGCCGCCGGTGCCCTCATCCTGGATGCCGCGGACCCCAGCCGCGTGATCGCACGCACGCCCGAGCCGCTGCTGGCTCCCGAGACCGACGACGAGCGCAGCGGCATCGTGCCCAACGTCGTCTTCCCGACCGCGATCGAGGAGATCGACGGCCGACACTTCGTGTTCTATGGCATGGCGGACTCGAAGATCGGCGTCGCCCTGCTCGAACGGACCGACTGACGACCCCGCGCCGTGTCCGACGCCGCGAGGCTCGGGCGCGGCGCGGTCACAACTCCTGCAGGATCGCCGCCGCATCCGCCGTTCGGTGGCCCCGAGGTGGTTCTGCAGGAGTTGTGCCCCCCACCCCCACGAAAGGATCCCCCCATGAACGCACGATGGAGTGCGCGCGGCCTCGCCCTGCTCGGCGCGGTCGCCCTCGCGG
>NZ_CAKKMM010000363.1:0-4390 GCF_918698205.1 Microbacterium sp. Bi128
CCAGGCCGGACTGCGACGGCGCACAGGCATGCGGCGTGGTCGTCGCCGGTGCTGACCACGACGGCGCAGCCCGTGGTCAGCCCCAGCGCCGCAGCCGCCTCCGCGGTCAGGGTCCCGGCGACGTCGGTGGCGCGGCCGATCTCCGGGAGCTTGGCCCGGTCCAGCCCGGCGGCGTCGATGAGTTCATCGCTCCAGTCCCGGGCCACCACGTCATAGAGCAGCGAGGAGGAGGAATTCGCGTGGTCCTGGATTGAACGGCCGGTCATCCACGCGACGGCGTAGCCCCCGACCGAGGGCAGCGACGCGGCCCTCCGGTACACCTCGGGCTCGTTGTCGGCCAGCCACATGAGCTTTGGTCCGGTGTGGCTGGCGTCCAGGTTCAGCCCCGTCCGGGCGAACAGCCGGTCCGGATCGATTGCGTTCCCGAGCCGGGCAACCTGCTCGGTAGCGCGCCGGTCCAGCCAGATAATGGCCGGCCGCAGCGGACGCATGTCGGCGTCCACCGGCACGACGCCGTCCACCTGGCTCGAGAGCCCGATATGGGTCACCTCGGCCGGCTTTACACCGGTCCGGGCCAGCACGGCACGGACGCTGGAGGCAATCCCGTGCCGGTAGTGCGCCGGATCCTGCTCTGCCCAGCCGCTGTGCGGGTGCGCCATCGCATACCCGCTGCTTGCGGTCGCGACGATCACGCCCTCCGGCGACATCAGCACCGCCTTCGCGCTCTGCGAGCCAAGATCACAGCCAATTACATATCCCAATGAAATACTCCTTTGTATCCCAGCGGCCTTCCCCCGAAGCCATCACCATCTGCGTAAGTCGTCAGACGTCTAATAACTAGATTACGGGTGCGGCTCCCGGCCGTCAACCCCTTCCCGCGGCCGACAGGTCCTGGGTGAACCTTGACCGCGCGCGCAGGTGTGGTAGTTTCGCGAGAAGTATCCGAGGTCTGCTGTCCCGGGGCCATGTTTTGGGGGAATCATGGCTACTTTGAGTGCGCAATTTCGGCGGCGGACCGCTTGTCTGGCTGCCGCGTTGGGTGTCTTGCTTGCAGCATCAGCGGTGGCCGCGCCAGCGGCGAAGGCAAACGACGTGCTGACGTCCCCTGTCGCGGTGGCCGAGACGTACGCGAAGCCGACCGTGCCGGGTGCTTTGGTCCCGGTCACGCCCTTCCGGGCACTGGACACGCGGACTTCTGCTGCAGTGCGCCCGGACGGGAGCGTGTCCTTCCAGGCCGGCGGGGCCCACGGGATTCCGGCGAAGGTTTCCGCCGTGACCTTCAACCTCACCGTCACCGAGCCACGGTTGATCGGGTTTATCACCGCCTACGCCTCCGGGACACAGCGGCCCGGTTCGTCCAACGTGAACTTCCTCGCCGGCCAGACAGTCGCGAACTCCGTCACCGTACCGGTCGGCGCCGACGGCAAGGTCACCTTGTTCAACCGCTCTTACGGCACCACGCATCTCATTGCCGACGTCTCCGGCTATTACCTGCCCGGGGCATCCAGAAACTCGGCTCTCACCTGGGGCGACAACCGCTTCAGCCAGCTCGGCAACGGCACGACGCCCTACCGTTCCACCCCGGCTGCCGTGAGCGGGCTGAGGGGAGTCAAAGCCCTTGCAGGGGCCGGGGGTACGAGTTACGCGCTGCTGTCCGACGGGACCCTGCGTGCGTGGGGCTCGAACGAGTACGGCCAGCTCGGCAACGGCACCACCAGCAGCAGCACAACGCCTGTCCAGGTCAGCGGCCTCACCGGCGTAACGTCCATCGCCGCCGACTGGTCCACGGCCTATGCGCTTCTGAAGGACGGGACCGTTCGATCGTGGGGTTCCAACACGAGTGGCGAGCTCGGCAACGGCTCGGTCTACGCGAGCAGCAGTCCCGTCCAGGTCAAGGGCCTCACCGGCGTTACCGCCCTCACCGCAGGCTCCGGCGCCGCCTACGCGCTGCTAAAGGACGGGACCGTCCGGTCCTGGGGCTACAACTGGGGCGGCCAGCTCGGCAACGGCACCACCGCCAACAGCTACGTGCCCGTCCAGGTCAAAGGGCTCACCGGTGTAAGGTCCATCGCTGTCGGGTCGTCCACGGCCTACGCGCTGCTGAACGACGGAACCGTTCGCGCCTGGGGGTTCGACAACGGGGGCCAGCTCGGCAACGGCGGCGGCGCAGACGACGGCCGCACTCCGGTCCAGGTCCAGGGCCTCACCGGGGTCACGACGCTCACGGCTGACGGTGGAGTCACCTACGCGCTGCTGAAAGACGGGACCGTCCGTGCCTGGGGCTATGGCTCGAGCGGCCAGCTCGGCAACGGCACCACTGGCAACAGCAACGTTCCCGTCCAAGTCAAAGGACTCAACGCGGTCGCTTCCATTACGGCCGGAGGAGGCACTGCCTACGCGCGGCTGTTGGACGGGACGGTCCGTGCCTGGGGCGGCAACTGGTACGGCCAGCTCGGCAACGGCACCACCGGCGACAGCAACGTGCCAGTCCAGGTCGACGGGCTCACCGGCGTTAGCGCCGTCACTGCCGCCATCGGCACCGCATACGCGCTGCTAAACGACGGGACAATCCGCGCCTGGGGCGGTAACCGAGTCGGCCAGCTCGGCAACGGCACCCACGCCGACCGCAACATCCCCGGCCCGGTCAAGACGATCTCCGGCGCCACCTCCATCACCGCCACTGCGTTCTCGGTCTTCACTCTGCTCGCGGACGGGACTGTCCGTGCCTGGGGCGACAACTACGACCGGCAGCTCGGCGTCAGTGGCACAGCGCCGTTTAGCAGCTTGCCTGTGGGCATTTCGGGGTTGTCGGGTGTGGCCATGGCCGCACAGGGCGCCGCTACCAAATATGCACTCCTGGCTGACGGCACAGTCTGGGCGTGGGGCAGCAACTCGAACGGCCAGCTCGGCAGCGGCATGGCCATCTACGACTCGAGTGTTCCGGTCCGGGTCCGGGGCATCACGGGAGCCGTGTCGGTCATGGCGGACGGCGGCACTGCCTATGCGCTGCTGGCGGACGGGACCGTCCTGGCGTGGGGAGAGAACTCCAGGGGCCAGCTCGGCAACGGCACAACGACCGACAGCAGCACGCCCGTCCCGGTTCAGGGCCTGGCCGGCGTCAGCTCCATCACGGCGAGCAACGGCACCGCCTACGCGCGGCTGTTGGACGGAACCGTCCGCGCGTGGGGCGGCAATCAATTCGGCCAGCTCGGCGACGGCACGACGGACCGCCGCAGCATCCCCGTCCAGGCCAAGGGTCTCAGCGGGGTGACGTCGTTGAAGGTCAGCCTGTCAGAGTATGTGGTGGTCTATGCGGTGCTGGGCGACGGTACCGTCCGCGCCTGGGGGAGCGGCACTTCCGGTGAGCTCGGCACTGGCACGATGACCGACAGCACAGTGCCGGTCCAGGTCGCCGGCCTCGCCGGCGTGGCCTCCATCGCGACGGGCAAAGGCACCGCCTACGCACTGCTGAAGGACGGAACGGTCCGCGTCTGGGGCAGCGGCGGGTACGGCCAGCTCGGCAACGGCACCAACGACGACGCCAGCACGCCTATCCCGGTCAAGGGCATTATTGGGGCCACCTCCATCGCGGCAGGAGAGTCCGCCGCCTACGCGCTGCTGCGCGACGGCACCGTTCGCGCCTGGGGCAACAATAGGCTCGGCGAGCTCGGTGACGGCACCACCAGCTACACCGGTGCCCCCGTCCAGGTCAAAGGACTTACGGGCGTCACATCCATCACGGTCAACGGACGCGCAATATTCGCTTTGATGAGCGACAAATCCGTCCGGGCCTGGGGTGCCGGCCCCCATGGGCAGCTCGGCAACGGCGCCACTGCCGGCACGAGCACGCCCGTCGAGGTCCCCGGCCTCATTGGTGTTGCGAGCCTCTGGCCCTAGGTGAAGCCGCCACGGACGTTGCCAACGGCCGGCCGCCGTCGGCGGTCTGGTCGCAGATTCGCGCAGAGCCTAGAATCGGGCTAGGCGCACCGGGCCAAGGCACCGGCCGGACACGCCCGCCGGAGATCACGTCCATGTTCCAGCGGTGCCGATAGGGGAGGCCCGCCATGGCAGTCATCAACAGGACCATCAGTTCGCTGCCGCGGGAACGCGCGTCCCGCGGGGAGTCCTGACCGCCATGGACACCATGGGAAAACTTGAAACGGAACAAAAGTACGACGCCGGGACCTCTGCGGCGCTGCCGGATCTGCAGGAAATCGAGGGTGTGGACCACGTCGCGGAGCCTGTGACGGATCAGCTTGAGGCTGTGTACTTCGATACTCCGGCCCTGGTCCTCGCGGCACGGCGCATTACCCTGCGGCGCCGCACGGGCGGGGCGGACGAGGGCTGGCACCTCAAGCTTCCCGCCGGGGCGGACCAGCGGGAGGAGATC
>NZ_CAKKMM010000364.1:0-4382 GCF_918698205.1 Microbacterium sp. Bi128
TGACCGCGCAGTCGCCGTAGACCAGCACCCGGTCCGGCATCAGCATCAGGAACACCGAGGAGACGATCTTGACGCCGTCCCGGGTCTTGACGAACTCCAGCGCGGGACGGATGGTGTGGGCCGTGGTGTGCGCGGCGCCGGACACCATGCCGTCCACCACGCCGAGCTGCACCATCATGGTGCCGAAGTAGCTGCCGTCGAGCATGACTTCCAGCGCCCGGGCCAGGTCCACGCCCTTGTGCGCCCGCAGCTCCGCGTACTTCTGGGCAAACTGCTGGCGCAGCTCCGACGTCGCGGGGTCCACGATGCTCATGCCGGAGAGGTCGATGCCCTGGGTGGACGCCAGTTCCCGGACCGCCGACTCATTGCCCAGGATCGTGAGGTCGCAGACGTCCCGCCGGTGCAGAATTTCGGCGGCCCGCAGGATCCGCACGTCGTTCCCCTCGGGCAGGACAATGTGCCGGCGCTGCAGCCGGGCCCGCTCAATGAGGTCGTGCAGGAACCGCAGCGGCGTCATCCGCTCCAGCCGCGGCAGGTGCAGCCGCTCCACCAGCTCGGCCTCGTCCACGCGCTTAGCCCACAGCCCCACGGCCGAGGCCACCTTGCGGCGGTGCCCCGACCAGATCTCGCTGCGGACCTCGGACACCCGTTTGGCGGTGGTGTAGGTATCGTCCGGGGCCGCGAACACGGGGAATGGTGCCTGCGCCAGCAGCGAGTAGATGTTGGGGTCCGGGGCCAGGCCGCCGGTGAGGATGAGCGCCGACGGCACCGGAAACTCCGGCGAGAACGACGACGCGAGGCACGCGACCATCACGTCCGCACGGTCACCCGGGACGATCACGAGGGCGCCGTCGTCGAGCACGTGCAGGAAGTTGGCCACGTTCATCGCCGCCACCTTGATGGAATGGACGTCGCGTTCCATGTCCTGCCGGCCGGCCACCTGGCGGATCCCAAGGGCCGAGGCCACCTCCCCGGTGGTGGGCCGTGCGATGTCGTCCAGCTCGGGGAAGACGTAGACGGGGCGGCCGGACGCGCCGGGCTTCACGGCGGCGACGATCCCGTCCACGTCCTCCGGGTCGGCGCGGTTCACCATGATGGCCAGGAGGCTGCAGCGTTCCGCCGCCAGTTCCTTGCGGGCAACCTCGACGGCGTCGGCAGCCTCCGCGACGGTCCGCCCCTTCGCGCCCACCACGGCGACGATCGAGGCGGCCAGGTTGTTCGCGAGGCGAGCGTTGAGGTCGAATTCGACGGCGGCATCCTGGCCGGTGAGGTCCGTCCCCTCCACAATCACCACGTCGCAGTGGCGGGACATTTCGGCGAAGATCTCCACGCAGCGGGCGTCGATCTCGGCCCTGTTTCCCTCGGCCAGCAGCCCGCGGACCTCGGCAAACGTCAGGCCGCCGCGGCAGCGCTGGTCATCAAGATCGAACCGGGCCTTCATCAGCGCCACCATCGGGTCCGCCGCGGCGTCGTTGCCGTGAACCACAGGCTTGAAGAAGCCGATCCGGTCCGCGTGCCGGTGGAGGGTGTCCGCCAGCCCCAGCGCTATGAGGGACTTGCCGGAGCCCGGGGTGGTCGCGCTGACGTAAATTCCTTTGGCCATGTGTCCCAGCATACTTACACCCCTTGACAGCGGGCACCCACATGGGATTACCTAATGAACATTCGGTAAATAAAGCTGGAGGCAACGACGCATGGCTGAACTGACGGTTTCCGGGGGCACCCACCCCATCCTGAAAGACGACTACGCCTCGGAATGGATGGGCATCGAAGTCCTGGCGCTGGACGACGGGCATGCCACGATCCGCATGACGCTCCGGCAGGAAATGCTCAACGGCTTCGGCATGGCCCACGGCGGAATGATCTTCGCCTTCGGCGACACCGCCTTCGCCCTCGCCTGCAACCCGGCCAACCCGAAACCCGGCGAAGCCGGGATCGACAGCGGCAACATCACGGTTGCTGCCGGCGTCGACATCAACTTCCTGAAGCCCGCCTTCCGCGGACAGGTGCTGACCGCCGTCGCGAACCGCCGCGCCAGCACCGGACGCAGCGGGCTGTACGACATCCAGATCTACGCCGCCGACCCTGGCGCGGGTGCGCCCGGAACACCGCAGCCGGCACCGGCCGGCGCGGCCCCCGCAGCAACCCTTCCGGGCCAGCTCCCCACCGATACCGCTACCGACGCCCCTACGTGGGAACTCATCGCCGAGTTCCGCGGCCGCAGCCGCACCATCTCCAAGAAATAGAAACAGGGAACCACTGATGACCCAAGAAACTGCCGCCGCCACTACCGACGCTGTCCTGGACCGCGAGGAGACTATCTCCCGCGACGAGCTCGAGGCGCTCCAGCTCAGCCGCCTGCAGCACACCGTGGCCTACGCCTATGACCGCGTCCCCCTGTACAAGCGCAAGTTCGACGAGGCCGGCGTCCACCCGACGGACCTGCGTGAACTCTCCGACCTCGGCAAGTTCCCCTTCACCACCAAGGAGGACCTCCGCCTCGAGTACCCCTTCGGCATGTTCGCCGTGCCGCAGCACGAGGTCGCCCGGATCCACGCCAGCTCCGGCACGACGGGCCGCGCCACCGTGGTGGGCTACACGAAGAAGGACCTCGCCGACTGGGCCAAGCTTGTGGCCCGCTCGCTGCGCGCCTCCGGCGTCCGGCCCGGCATGAAGGTGCACAACGCTTACGGCTACGGCCTGTTCACCGGCGGCATGGGCGCCCACGCCGGCGCCGAGGCCCTCGGCTGCACCGTCATCCCGATCTCCGGCGGCCAGACCGAGCGCCAGATCACCCTCATCCAGGACTTCAAGCCCGACGCCATCCTGGCCACCCCCACGTACCTGCTGACCATCGCCGACGCCATGATCAAGCAGGGCATCGACCCGGCCTCCACGTCCCTGAAGTACGCCGTCCTGGGCGCCGAGCCGTGGACCGAGGAGATGCGGCACGAGCTCGAGACCACCATGAACCTCAAGGCCTGCGACATCTACGGTCTCTCCGAGGTCATGGGCCCGGGCGTCGCCGGCGAAGCCGTGGAAACGCAGGACGGCAGCCACATCTGGGAGGACCACTTCCGGCCCGAGATCATCGACGCCTTCGACCCCACCGTGGTGCTGGGCGACGGCGAACCCGGTGAGCTGGTGTTCACCTCGCTCACGAAGGAAGCGCTGCCGATCATCCGGTACCGCACCAAGGACCTCACCCGGCTGCTGCCGGGCACCGCGCGCCCGGCGCACCGCCGCATGGGCCGCATCACCGGCCGCAGCGACGACATGATCATCCTGCGCGGGGTGAACCTGTTCCCCTCCCAAATCGAGGAGATCGCCCTGCGCATCCCCGAGCTCAGCCCGCACTTCCAGCTGGAACTGACCCGGCCCGAGGGCCATCGGATGGACCAGATGACCGTCAAGATCGAGCGCCGCGACGCCGTCAGCGTCGAGGGCGCGGCGGCGGCTGCCAAGGCCCTGCAGCAGCAGATCAAGATCCACGTCGGTTCCTCCTGCACCGTCGACGTCGTCGACCCCGGCTCGCTGGAGCGGTCCAACGGCAAGCTGCGCCGGATCTACGACATGCGCCCCAAGGGCTGAGTGAGCACCAGATCGTGAGAAACTAGCCACTATGCCCAGCACAGCAACCACCACCAAGCGCGGCCGCCCCGGCTATGACCAGCAGTCGGTGCTGGTCATCGCCGTCGACGTCTTCAACCGCCACGGCTACGATGCCACCTCGATGGGTATCCTTGCTGAGAACCTGGGCATCTCCAAGTCCGCGATCTACCACCACGTCCCGTCCAAGGGCGACCTGCTGAAGCTCGCCCTGGACCACGCCCTGGGCGGGCTCGAGGCGATCCTGGACCAGCCCGGGGCAACCTCCGGTTCGGCCGATGCCCGGCTGGAGTTCGTGGTCCGCCAGACCATCTCGGTGCTGGTGGAGCGGCTGCCCTTCGTGACGCTGCTGCTGCGCCTGCGCGGGAACACGGAGATCGAGCGGGATGCGTTGGAACGGCGCCGCACCTTCGACCACAAGGTCGCCGCATTGATTTCCGAGGCTCGGGATGAGGGCTCGCTCCGCCAGGACATTGACCCCCGCACCGTCACCCGGCTGCTGTTCGGCACCATCAACTCGATCGTCGAGTGGTACAAGCCGGGCGGCTCGCTGTCCCCGGAGAAGCTGTCCGACGACGTCATCACCATGGCGTTCCACGGCCTTCACGTCCCCCGCTGACCGCCTGCCGGCCGGCGGGTGGCCGGGTCAGTCGTTGACGGCGGGATAACGGACGCCCACCCTGTAGTCATGGCCACGAAGATATCTGACGTCCTCTTCAGCACGTTCCCCGATTTGCGTTACCAGCCCACCGCGAAAAGGGTCCGTGCCATGG
>NZ_CAKKMM010000365.1:0-4375 GCF_918698205.1 Microbacterium sp. Bi128
AAGCCCGCCCCTACGCGATCTTGAGATACACCCGCTGGTCCCCAGTGCCAGCATTTAGATAGCCCGCGATCGGCTTCCACTGGAATTGCTTGCGCGCCTGAGCGTGCTCCGGAACGGCCACCACGGCCGGCCCCGTTGAGCAAGCAGCGCAGCCCAAAATGAATAAGGAAACTCCCCTGTGAGTGAATTGCACACGCACCAGCTTCTGACCGATGAGTCCGGCACGGAGACCATCGAGCCCGAAGAGACCATCATCTCGGACGAAAAGCCGCACGAGATTGCCGAGAAGACCTTTGCCGACTTCAATGTCCGTGCCGACATCGTGGAGTCCCTGGCCGACGCCGGCATCACCCACCCCTTCCCGATCCAAGCCATGACCCTGCCGGTCGCACTGGCAGGGCATGACATCATCGGCCAGGCCAAGACCGGTACTGGCAAGACCCTCGGCTTCGGCATCCCGGCGCTGCAGCGCGTCGTCGGCCGCGACGACGCCGGCTTCGACAAACTGGCCGTTCCCGGCGCCCCGCAGGCCCTGGTGATCGTGCCCACCCGCGAGCTCGCCGTCCAGGTAGCCAAAGACCTCGAAAACGCCGCCAAGAAGCGCAACGCCCGCATCGCCACCATCTACGGTGGCCGCGCTTACGAGCCGCAGGTCGAGGCGCTGCAGAACGGCGTCGAGGTTGTGGTCGGTACCCCCGGCCGCCTGATCGACCTCTTCAAGCAGAAGCACCTGAGCCTGAAGAACGTCAAGATCGTTATCCTCGACGAAGCCGACGAGATGCTGGACCTCGGGTTCCTGCCGGACGTCGAGACCCTGATCGCCGGCACGCCCGCGGTCCGCCAGACCGCCACCGTGCCCAGCCCGGTCATCGCCATGGCCCGCCGCTACATGACCCAGCCGACACACATCCGCGCCGCGGACCCGGACGACGAGGGCCTGACCAAGCGCGATATCCGCCAGCTGATCTACCGTGCCCACAGCATGGACAAGGTGGAAGTGGTGGCCCGCATCCTGCAGGCCCGCGGACGCGGCCGGACCATCATCTTCACCAAGACCAAGCGCACCGCCGCGAAGGTGGCCGAGGAACTGGTGGACCGCGGTTTTGCTGCGGCCGCCATCCACGGTGACCTCGGGCAGGGCGCCCGCGAACAGGCGCTGCGCGCCTTCCGCAACAACAAGGTGGACGTCCTCGTTGCCACCGACGTCGCCGCCCGCGGCATCGACGTCGACGACGTCACCCACGTGATCAACTACCAGTGCGTCGAAGACGAGAAGATCTACCTGCACCGCGTGGGCCGCACCGGCCGCGCCGGCAACAAGGGCACCGCCGTGACCTTTGTCGACTGGGACGACATGCCGCGCTGGGGGCTCATCAACAAGGCCCTCGGCCTGAGCTACCCCGAGCCCGTGGAAACCTACTCATCCTCGCCCCACCTGTTCGAGGAACTCGACATCCCCGCAGGCACCAAGGGCCGGCTGCCGCGCGACAAGCGTGTGCTGGCCGGGGTCGACGCGGAGGTCCTCGAAGACCTCGGCGAGACCGGCAAGAAGAACTCGCGCACCAGCGCAAAGGACGGCGGAAGGGACGGCGCAAAGGACGGCAGCCGCACGAGCAGCCGTGACGGCGCCCGCGAGGGCAGCCGCACCGGCGGACGTGACTCGCGCCGCAGCGGCACCGAAGCCGGCGGACGCTCCGGCGACCGCCGTCGCCGTCCCGCCGAGGCCGATGCCGCCACGGCGTCCACTGCGAACGGACAGGGACCGGAAGCTGCTGCCGCCGCGCCGGCGAAGGCCCCCACCGAGGTGGACCGGGCGACCCGTGCCCGGCGCCGGACCCGCACCCGCCGCCGCAACGGCGAGGTAGTGGCCGGCGGCGACGCACAGCCGAGCGGCGCCGAGGCCTAATCCCCTCCATGACTGACACCGTCTGGGCGCCGGACGGCAGCAACCTGGTGGTTCACGCGGACAACGCGGAATACCTCCCCACGCTGCCGGACGGCGCCTTCACACTGATTTACGTGGACCCGCCCTTCAACACCGGCCGGGTCCAGCGGCGCCAGGAAACCAGGATGGTGCTCAACGCCGGCGGCGAGGGTGACCGCGTCGGGTTCAAGGGCCGGTCCTACGACACCATCAAGGGCGCGCTGCACAAGTACGACGACGCGTTCAGCGACTACTGGTCCTTCCTCGAGCCCCGGCTCGTGGAGGCCTGGCGGCTCCTGGCCGACGACGGCACCCTGTACCTGCACCTGGACTACCGCGAGGTGCACTACGCAAAGGTCATGCTGGACGCGATCTTCGGCCGCGAATGCTTCCTGAACGAGATCATCTGGGCGTACGACTACGGTGCACGGGCCAAGTACCGCTGGCCCACCAAGCACGACAACATCCTCGTCTACGTCAAGAACCCGGCGAAGTACCACTTCGACAGCGCCGAGGTGGACCGTGAGCCCTACATGGCGCCCGGACTGGTGACCCCCGCCAAGCGCGAGCTCGGCAAGCTGCCCACGGACGTGTGGTGGCACACGATCGTTTCGCCGACCGGCAAGGAGAAAACCGGCTACCCGACGCAGAAGCCGGAGGGGCTGATCCGCCGCGTGGTTGCGGCCTCGAGCCGGCCGGGCGACTGGTGCCTGGACTTCTTCGCAGGTTCCGGCACGCTCGGGTCCGTGGCCGCGAAACTCGACCGCAGGTTCGTGTGCGTGGACCAGAACCAGCCGGCCATCGACGTGATGGCCAAACGCCTGGCCGCGCAGGCGCAGTTCACGTCTTTCCCGACCCTCTGACCCGCCGCCCTCACCACGCCCCGCCGTTCCCGCCCGTTGCGCTATCACTTGTGGCGGCTATTCGGGTCCTGGGGGGCCTCATAGGGACGCTAAGTGATAGCTCAACACGGGTCCAGGGTCTCAGCGGACTGGGTCTCAGCGCACCACGGACGAGCCCGTGCCCAGTTCCTCGATCCGGGCAAAGACTTCTGCGGAGGTCAGATTCTCGCCCAGCAGGTTCGGCTTTCCCGCGCCGTGGTAATCGGAGGACCCTGTGATCAGCAGGCCATAGCGTTCGGCGATGCGGCGCAGGAACGTCCGGCCCTCCTCGGGGTTGTCCCGGTGGTAGATTTCCAGGCCGGCCAGGCCGGCGTCGATCATCTCCCGGTAGGTCCCCTCCCCGACGATCCGGCCGCGGGCGGATGCCACTGGGTGGGCGAACACCGGGACGCCCCCGGCTGCACGGACCAGTTCGACGGCGAGCGCCGGCTCCGGCGCATAGTGCTGGACCCAGTAGCGCGAGCGTGCTGTGAGGATGGAACCAAAAGCCTCGGCCCGGTCTTCCACCACACCGGCCGCGACGAGCGCGTCGGCGATGTGGGGGCGGCCCAGGGTGGCCCCCGGCGCGACGTGGTGAATCACGTCGTCCCATGTCAGCGGGTAGTCCTCCGACAAAAGGGTGACCATCTTCTGCGCCCTCGTGTGCCGGGCGTCCTTGGACTTGGTGATTTCCTCAAGCAGTCCGGGATGCGCGGGGTCGTGGAGGTAGCTGAGCAGGTGAACGCTGATGCCTTCCGCGGTGCGGCAGGAGATCTCCATCCCCGGGACCAGCGCGACCCCGGCTTTCCGGGCGGCGACGGCGGCCTCCGCCCACCCGGCAGTGGAATCGTGATCGGTCAGGGCGACGACGTCGAGGCCCGCGGCGGCGGCGGACTCCATGACGCCGGCCGGCGCCTGGGTGCCGTCGGAAACGTTGGAGTGCGCATGCAGGTCGATCCTCACCTCACCAGCCTAGTAGATGGCAGGATCCAAAGCCTCGGCCCCTTCGTGCCGGGGCCCGGCAGCGGCCCTGCAGCGCGAGCGCGCCGTTGGCCTAAGCCGCGGCGCTGGTGAGACTATGGGACGGTGAACGATGCAGATAACACCCTAGTCTCCGCTTCCCAGCCCCTCGAAGAGCGCGTCAACAACCGCTCGCAGCGGCCCAGCTCCGACGCCTTCAAGGCCTTCATGGCCAGCAACTGGGCGCCGGCCTCGCAACAGCTCCCCGAGCGGGATGCCGTCGCGGGCCACGCCGCAGGCCGGCGCCGCTCCATCTCAGGCCAGTTCAAAGGTGAACGCCTGGTCATCCCCGCCGGCCCGCTGAAGGTCCGCTCGAACGACTGCGACTACCGCTTCCGGCCGCACTCCGCCTTCGCGCACCTCACCGGCCTCGGCCTGGACCACGAACCTGATGCGGTCCTGATCCTGGAACCGGTCGCGGAGGGCACCGGCGACGACGGCGGAAACCACCACGCCACGCTGTACTTCCGCCCGTTGGCCGGCCGCGACACCGAGCAGTTCTACGCCGATTCCCGCTCCGGGGAGTTCTGGATCGGCGCACGCCCGACCC
>NZ_CAKKMM010000366.1:0-4361 GCF_918698205.1 Microbacterium sp. Bi128
CCATGATCCCGGCGATGCGGGCCACGGCCAGGGCGTCGCCCTTCGGGAGCTCACCGCCGCCGAGGAGGGACAGGACCTCGGCCGTGCTGCGGACGGTCGCGGTGGCCGTGGCTTCCCGGGTGGACTGCGCCTTGTTGGACACATCCACCATCTGGGCCGTGCCGTCGTGGCGGAGGTGGGTCAGGCGGGTGTTGCCCACGGCTCTTTTGTCCGCTTCGCCGTTGCCCGCTTCGCCTTTGTCCGCCGGCGCGGCATCCGCTTCAGGGTTTTCTACATCATTCACAGGATCCATACTTCCACTTCGTCGCCCGCTGCGAGCGCCGCTGTTCCCTCTGGCACGTGGACGAGGGCGTTGGAACGGGCCAGGGCATGAACCAAGTGGGAGCCCGCGCCGCCCTCCAGCCTGACCGTGCCGTCCGGAGCCAGCGTGCCGCGCCGCACCTGGTGCTTGCCCGCCGGGGAGGTCAGCGGTTCGGCGAGGCGCGCGCGGACGGCAGGCCGGGGCGCCGGGGCGCCGAACAGTTCCGTGAGGACCGGGCGCAGGAACATTTCGAAGGACACCAGGCAGCTCACCGGGTTGCCCGGGAACCCCAGCACAGGGACGCCGTCGAAGCTGCCGATCCCCTGCGGGCCGCCCGGCTGCATCGCCACGGCGCCGAATTCGACGTCGTGTCCGGCCATTGCCTGCCGGACCACCTCGTAGGCACCTTTGCTGACGCCGCCGGTGGTGACGATCAGGTCCGCGGCGGGGGCGTGCCGGCGCAGCAACGCGGCGAGCTCATCCGGCTGGTCCGTGGAGACGCCGGTCCGTGTGACCTGGAGCCCGGCCTGGCGCATGGAGGACTCGAGCAGTGTGCCGTTGGAGTCGAAGATCTTGCCCGGTCCGAGCGGGCTGCCCGGTTCCACCACCTCGTCGCCGGTGGTGACCAGGAGGACCCGGAGGGAGGGACGGACGGGCACCTCCGTGTAGCCCATCGCCGCCAGCAGTCCCAGCTGGCCGGGGCCGAGGAAGGTCCCCGCGCTGAGGGCGAGCTCGCCGGAGCGGATGTCGCTGCCGGCGTCGCGCACGAACGTTCCGGCGGCGGCGGCCGGCAAGTGGACCGTGGCGGGCTCCCCCGGCACCGGGAAGGAATCGGGCACGGCCTGCTCGATGGGAACGACGGCGTCGGCCCCGGCCGGCATCAACGCGCCGGTCATGATCGGAGCGGCCGTGCCGGCGGCCAGTTCCGCCGGTGTGGCTCCGGCCGGGACGGGCGCGACGACACGCAGTTCCCTGCCGCCGTCGGGCACGTCGGCGCTGCGGATCGCGAAGCCGTCCATCTGCGAGTTGGCGAAGGGGGGAAGGTCCAGCGGCGCCAGGATGTCGGCGGCGAGCCCCCGGCCCAAGGCTTCGAGCAGCGGGAGCCGTTCCACCCGCCCCTCGGTGCGTAGGGGGGCCAGCAGGACCCGCACCTTGTCCCGGTGTGCTTGAACGCTGACATGCCTTGTCTCGGTGCGGTGCATGCGTTTCCTGACCTCTGCTCGGCTCGCTAGGACTTCACGTCAACTCTAACCGTGTGGTAACCCGTGGCTCCGTTCGGCGCGACCGGTGCGGATTCCTCGGCCTGCGGCACGCCGTCGAGGGCTGTGGCCCGGACCTGGACCTCGTATTGTCCCGGCTCCAGCGGCAAGGCCAGCTTCCACTGGTACCAGGTGTCCTTGGAGATGCCGGGGGCCAGCTCGGCCTGATGCCAGTCGCCGCGGTTGACCCGCAGCTCCACCTTGCCGATGCCCGTGTGCTGGGCCCACGCGACGCCGCCGAAGACAACCGTCCCGCCCTTCACGTTGGCCCCGTCGCGCGGCACGTCAATGCGGGACGATGTCTTGATGGGCCCGCGCTCGCTCCAGCCGCGGGGCGTCCAGTAGGCGACGTCGTCCGCGTACCGGGTCACTTTGAGCTCGGTGACCCACTTCGTGGCGGAGACGTAGCCGTACAGCCCGGGCACGATCATCCGGACGGGGAATCCATGTTCGAGCGGAAGCGGTTCCCCGTTCATGGCGACGGCCAGCAGCGCGTCGCGGTTGTCCGTGAGGGCCTCCAGCGGGGTCCCTGCCGTCCAGCCGTCCGTGCTCCGGGAGAGCACCATGTCCGCCCCGGGCTTGGGGCCGGCCATGTCGAGCAGTTCGCGCACCGGCCAGCCGAGCCAGCGGGCATTGCCGATCAGGTCCCCGCCGACCTCGTTGGAGACGCAGGCGATGGTCACGTGCCGTTCCGTCAGGGGTTTGGCCAAGAGGGTGGCGAAGTCGAGCTCGATCTCCCGTTCCACCAGGCCCGTGACTTTCAGCGTCCATTCCGCAGGATCCACCAGCGGGACGCGCAGGGCGGTGTCGATCCGGTAGAAATCCCTGTTCGGCGTCACGAGCGGGCCCAGTCCGTCCAGCCGGATCTCAGCGCCGGCCGGGATGGGCGGCGCGGGAGCGGCGGGCACCGGGAGGACCAGCTTGCTGCGCACGTCGCTGACGACGGCGGCCGCTCCCCTGAGGGTGGAGGCGAGCACACCGGCGACGGCGGCAACCGCGGCTGTCCCGCCCAGCGCCAGCAGGAACCGGCGCCGGGCGGGCCCGGCTTCGTTGGCTGTGGCATCTGCAGGCGCCACGGCAGGGGCGTCCTGCGGGGCCGGCTCAACCGGTGGTGTCTCCGGCGGGCCGGACGCCACCGCCGGTCGCCGGCCGGCATCGGGTTGCCACTCCAATAGTTTCCGGATGAGCCACCGCAACAGCGCGATCCCCACCAGTGCCACCAGCACCGGGACGGGGACGGCGTTGGCGGTCAGGTCGGCCCGGCTCAGCACGGCCACGAGCCCTACCGCGCCGAACACCGCGATGAGAATCACCCCGGCGAAACGGCGCCGCACTTCGAGGACTCCGGAGAGCGCCGCGAGCGCGGCGATGACCAGTGCCATGCCGCCCAGCAGTGCCGCCTTGTCCGCCGTGCCGAACAAGGAAATGGCCCACTCCTTGACGCCCGGCGGGACGGTGTCGATCACGGCCCCGCCGACGGCCGTCACCGGAGACACCGTGGGGCTCACCAGGCTGGCCGTGAGTTCACCGAGGACCACCGCCGTCCCCACGGCCACCAGTCCGGCCCCGGCGGCCCACAGGTCCCGGGACTGCCGCTGCCGGACTCCCGGTTCCGTATGCTGCTGTCCCCTGCCGGCGAGTGTGCCGCCGGTTTCCTTCCCCTGCCCGTCAAAGCCGACGCCGCTGCTCACTGTGCCCATCCCGTCCGGAGTTTTTCCTCTACCGCGTCGCGCGGAATCCTGTTGTGTGCTCCCTCGGCTGTTGCTGCCGGGGCTGCTGCTCCCCCGGCAGCAGGCTCCCCGGCAGAAGTGCCGTGGCTGCCACCCGGCTTCTGGCCGGCGGCTCCCTGGCCGGGGAGCAGCAGCGAGAACCGGCATCCGCCGTCGACGTTCTCCAGGGTGACGGTGCCTTGATGGGCGCTGACGATTCCGGCGACAATGCTCAGGCCAAGGCCGGCGCCGCTGTAGCGCATGACGCCTGCCGGCTCATCCGGCCCGGGCGCCCGGAAGCCGTCGCCCGGGGCCGCGCCATCAGGGGCCATTCCGTCCAGTCCGTCGTCCGGGGCGGCCCAACGGCCGGTCTGCCGCCGCGCCGGGTCCTTCTGCCAGCCGGTTTCGAACACATGCGGGAGGTCCGCTTCCGCGATCCCGCCGCAGCCGTCGGTGACCGCGACGACGGCCCGGTCACCGTCCCGGCCGACTTCCACGGTGACCCGGGAGCCGGGTCTGCTGTGGACGATCGCGTTGAGCACGACGTTTCGGATGGCACGCCCCATCGAGGGGCCGTCGGCGAGGGCCAGGCTTTCCCGTTGGCCGCCGCCGTCGAGCGTAATGCCGTGCTGCTCCGCCAGCGCGGCGAGGTCGGCAATGGC
The DNA here is from genome assembly GCF_918698205.1 of Microbacterium sp. Bi128. Taxonomy (NCBI): domain Bacteria; kingdom Bacillati; phylum Actinomycetota; class Actinomycetes; order Micrococcales; family Microbacteriaceae; genus Microbacterium; species Microbacterium sp. Bi128. The sequence continues at coordinate 3,932 of NZ_CAKKMM010000366.1, forward strand.
GTCGCTGGCGAGGTCGTACAGGTCCAACGGCTCGGCCTTGAGCCGCATAGTTCCGGCATGGATCTTCGACAGTTCCAGGAGGTCGTTGACCATGCCGGCCATGAGGTCGGTCTGCGCGATGAGCTTGCGGTAGTAGGCGGGGACGTCCGCGGCCATCCCGTCTTCCAGGGCCTCGGTCATGGCGCGCATGCTCGCCAGCGGCGTCCGCAGGTCGTGGGAGATCCAGCTGACCAGTTCGCGGCGGGCGTTTTCGACGGCGGCCTCCCGCTGCCGGGAGGCCTCCAGCATCCGGCTGCTGGATTCGAGCTCGGCGGCGAGGGCGGCAAGTTCGTGGCTCATCACCGGGGACTGGATCCCGGGGCTCTCGCCGCGGCCGATGCTCCGGGCAGCCTCGACCAGCGCCTTGGCGTTCCCCGAGACCCTCGCTCCG
>NZ_CAKKMM010000367.1:0-4350 GCF_918698205.1 Microbacterium sp. Bi128
CGAGACCACTGACGAGCAGAACGCCGAGAAGGGCTTCCAGGCGTCCGAGAAGCTCACCGACGCGCTGCAGGCCGTGCTGATCGACCTGATCGAGCTGTCGATCCAGGGCAAGCAGGCCCACTGGAACGTCGTCGGCAAGAACTTCCGCGACACCCACCTCCAGCTCGACGAGATCATCGAGGCGGCGCGCGAGTTCAGCGACACCGTCGCCGAGCGCATGCGCGCGCTGCACGCCCTGCCCGACGGCCGCAGCGACACGATCGCCGAGACGACGACCCTGCCGGAGTTCCCCCAGGGCGAGATCGACACCGCCGAGGTCATCGACCTCATCACCGAGCGCATCGACGCTGTCGTCGGCACCGTCCGCGACGTGCACGACGGGGTCGACGACGAGGACCCCACCAGCGCCGACATCCTGCACTCGATCCTCGAGCGTCTCGAGCAGCTGTCGTGGATGGTCAGCGCCGAGAACCGCGTCGCCCGCAAGTAACCGCGGCGGAGAACACACCGGATGCCGGGGCCTCAGGGCCTCGGCATCCGTCGGTCGTCGCGGGGTCCGGCGCGCGCCGCGCCGAGCGGCGCCTCCGCGACCGCTCGGGATGTGGGACGCTCGATGGCGTCGGCGGACGCCGACGGGAACCGGGGGGATCCATGTCGAACAGTCAGGTCGACGACGTCCGAGCACGACGAGGAGCCTCGTGGTTCCTCTTGATCGGGGCGATGGGTGCGGTGGCGGGTCTACTGCCCTGGCTCACGACCGGCCCGTTCCTCCCCCTCCAGAACCTCGAGGAGACCGGCGATGCGTCGCGGGTGGGACCGTTCGTGCTCCTTCCCTTCAGCCAGTACGAGATCACGACGATCATCGTGCTCCTGGTGATGGGCGGTGTCGCCGCGGGAATCGCAGCCCGCGCCCTGCGGTCGCGCCCCGGTGTCATGCGAGGGGTCGCGACGGTCGGCGGGCTCGCGTTGGTCCAGGTCGTCGCGATCATCGAGACCGCACTCGTGACGGCGAGCGTGCTGCAGGAGCGCGTGGAGTCGACGGTGTACCTGCTCATGGTCACCGCCGTCGCGATCCTCGCTCTCGTCGTCTCCCTGGTCTCCGCGTTCCTGCTGGCCGCCGCGCCCCGCGCAGGCGCCGGAGTCGCCCTCGCGATCGGCGCGATGACCGGGGGCATGTGGATCGGCGCGTGGCTGACGCTGCCGTTCGCGTACGGCTCTCCGTTCTCCGCCATCCTCCCCCTGACCGTCCACCTCGGCCCGGTACTCGTCGGCGTCGTGGTCGCCTGGACGGGGGTCGACACCGTCGGGCGCGCGGCCGCAGCGGTGGTCGGGCTCCTGCTCGTGTGGGTGGTCCCCGCCCTGAGCACGGCGCTCGCGTCCGCCGCGGGCACGCGCGTGCTCGCCCGTGACCTCCCCGGGATGGCCGACTACGGCGTCACCGTGTTCTTCTCCGCGCTCTCGCTCCCGGAGCTGACCCTGCCCTCGCTGGTCGTCACGGTGGTGGTCGCCGCGGCCGGTCTCGCGCTGCGACGGGTGCTGCCCCGGGCGCGGCGCGCTCGTGCGGTTGAGCCGACTCGGTGAGCCACCCGTCCGACGTCCCGCGTCCGTTCGGGGCTCCGGACGCCGGCCCGGTCAGCGCCCGGGAAGGACGAGCGGCGGACGCGGGCCTTCGAGCCGGGCGATGGAGGCCTTGATATCGGCGATGTTCGCCGTGATTCCGACGATGTTGGCGTCGATGGTGAGGAGGCGCTCGTCGATCTGCCGTTCGCGGGCGTCGATGCGCGCCATTCGCTCGTCGAACCGTGCATCCGCGCGGTCCATCCGCGTCTCGGCGCGCTCCATGCGGGACTCGATCCGGTCGAATCGCTGATCCATCTGCTCGAACCGGTGATCGACCTGCGCGAATCGACGGTCGACTTGTTCGAACTGGCGGTCGACCTGCTCGAACCGGTGGTCGACCTGCGCGAACTGCCGCTCCGTGCGACGCTCGACCCGATCGAGCATCCACTTCATTCCGCTCAGGATCGCCGCCGCGAAGGTGAGGAAGAACGCGGCGAGTGCAATGAGGGCCTGAGCGGTATCGAGGGTCACGGTCGGTCCTTCCGGGCGGGGTGGCATCGACTTTACGGACGCCCTCGGTACGCGCGCCAGCGCCTCTCGGCGTGCGGTGGACAACTTCACCCCCACGCTCGCCGGGGAGGAACCGTCAGATCCGCAACACCTCGGTGACCCGCACGACCGCCGTCCCCTCTTCCTCGGACGCGGCGAGATCGACCTCGGCACGGATGCGCCAGTCGTGATCGCCCGCGGGGTCGTCGATCGTCTGCTCGACGCGCCAGACGCCCTCAGCCGCGGCCGACTCGTCGATGTCGACGTACGCCGACGAGCGCGCCGCACCGCCCGTGCCGATCGTGTCGTGCTCGTCGAAATAGGCGTCCAGCGCGGCGGGCCAATCCACGTCGGGGTCGAGTTCGACGAGTTCGTCGTCGCGCTGCAGGGCCGCGAGCTGCACGCGCCGGAACATCTCGTTGCGTACGAGCACGACGAACGCGCGGCGGTTGGTGAGGATCGACGGCGGCGCCGGGGGCACCACGGGCGCGGTCGGGTCATCGGCGGGGTTGATGAGCTGCTCCCACTCGTCGACGAGGCTCGAGTCCACCTGTCGCACGAGTTCGCCGAGCCACTCGATGAGATCGAGCAGGTCAGGGGTCTGCGCATCGACGGGTACGGTCTGGCGGATGGCCCGGTAGGCGTCGCTGAGGTAGCGCAAGACGAGGCCTTCGCTGCGGGCGAGCTGGTAAAGCGAGACGAACTCCCCGAACGACAGTGCCCGCTCGAACATGTCGCGCACGACCGACTTGGGCGACAGCTCGAAGTCGCGGATCCACGGCTGGCTCGACGCGAACACCTCGTACGCCTGCGCGAGCAACGCGTCGAGGGGCTTGGGCCACGTGATCTCCTCGAGCAGCTCCATGCGCTCGTCGTACTCGATGCCCTCGCGCTTCATCGCCGCGACGGCCTCACCGCGCGCGCGGAACTGCTGCTGCGAGAGCACCGGCCGCGGATCGTCGAGCGTCGCCTCGATGACGCTGACGACATCGAGAGCGTAGTGCCCGGTGCCGACCGACGACGCCGGGGGCGCGGCATCCGGTCCCCGTCCCAGCTCCACCTCGGGGTCGAGCATCTCGATCGCCGCGAGCGCGAACGGCGACAGCGGCTGGTTGAGCGCGAAGTTCGGCTGCAGCTCGACGGTGAGTCGGATGCCATTCACCTCCGCCTCCACCACGCCGGCCTGCACCAGGGTGCGGAAGATCGCGAGCGCGCGGCGGGCGAGCTCGTACTTCCGGGCCTGCGGTTCGTGATTGTCGAACACCAGCGACCGCACGTTTTCGAAGACGTCGCCGCCGCGGGCGATGACGTTGATGAGCATCGCGGCGGTGAGCTTCATCTGGGGCTGGAGCGGCTCGGGCTCCGCGGCGACGAGGCGGTCGTAGCTCTGTTCGGTCCAGTTGACGAAGCCCTGCGGCGCTTTCTTCCGCACGATCTTCTTCTGCTTCTTGAGGTCGTCTCCGGCCTTGAGGATCTGCGCGGCGTTCTCGATCTCATGGTCGGGCGCCATGACGACGACGGTGCCAGCGGTGTCGTAGCCGGCGCGGCCCGCGCGCCCGGCGATCTGGTGGAACTCTCGCGCCGAGAGCTGGCGCATGCGCGTGCCGTCGTACTTGGTCAGCGCCGTCATCAGCACGGTCCGGATCGGGACGTTGATGCCGACCCCGAGGGTGTCGGTACCGCAGATGACGCGCAAGAGCCCGCGCTGCGCGAGCGTCTCGACCAGGCGCCGGTACCGCGGCAGCATCCCCGCGTGGTGCACGCCGATCCCGGCGCGCACGTAGCGCGACAGGGTCTTGCCGAAGCCGGTGGTGAAGCGGAAGCCGCCGATGGCCTCGGCGATCTCGTCGCGCTGCTCGCGGCCGATGATGCGGATCGACGACAGCGCTTGCGCGCGCTCCATCGCCGCTGCCTGAGAGAAATGCACCACGTACACCGGCGCCTGGCGGGTGTCGAGGAGCTCTTGCACGGTCTCGTGGATGGGAGTCCGGGCGTACTCGAAGTGCAGGGGCACGGGCCTTTCGACGCCGGTGACCCGGGCGGTGGGCCGGCCGGTGCGGCGCGAGAGGTCGTCGGCGATACCGGTGACATCGCCGAGCGTCGCCGACATCAGGATGAACTGCGCCCGCGGCAAGAGGAGCAGCGGCACCTGCCACGCCCATCCTCGATCGGGTTCGCCGTAGTAGTGGAACTCGTCCATCACGACCTGGTCGACCACGGCATCCGGACCCTGCCGCAGGG
>NZ_CAKKMM010000368.1:0-4330 GCF_918698205.1 Microbacterium sp. Bi128
GACCGGAGAACCGACGCTGCCGACGGAGGTGCTCGCGCCCGCCGTGAGGGCCAGGAAGACCAGCGCCGCGAAGAAGAACGGGCCGAGCGCCGAGACGACGATGGCCGCGATGCCCGCGCCGCGACCGCGATCGCGTGCGGTCGCGACGATCCCCAGCACGAACGCCGTCACGCCGAGGACGGTCCCGGCCCAGAAGCACACCTCCGCCAGCAGGACGAGGTCGCGCACCGGCGACAGGATTCGCCAGTCCACCGACTGCCCTCCGCGGGCGAGGAACTCCGCCCCGGCACCTCGAGCGACGCGGAAGGCGGCGAATCCGCCGATCGCGGACGCCACGACCCCGGCGAGGACCGACAGGAGGAGGGCCAGCGCACCCAGCGGACGCCGCCGCTTCGTGTCCGGGGGAGCGGTGAGGAAGGTACCGGCCGGCGGCGCCGTGTGGGGAGCCGCGAACGAGGGCTCGCCGGAAACGCGGGGCGAGGTCATGAAGCCACCCTACGGGGCGTTCGGAGCCGGTGTCGGTGCCTCCGCGTAGGATGTGTCGAGTGAAAGTTCCCGGGATCGTGCGCGCCCTCGAGCAGGCTGAGTCGTACCGGGAGGCCGCGTCGGCGGCATCCTCCGATCTGTCTCTCTCCCTCGTCGACGGGCTCGACGCCCCCGTCATCGCGGCTCTCCTCGAGCACCGCCGCACCGCGGGCTCGCCCGGCGCCGTTCTGGTGATCGCCCCGACCGGTCGTCGCGCCGAGTCGCTCGGTCCCGCCCTGGATGCCGTGCTCCCGGGCGCGCAGGTCATGCACTTCCCGGCGTGGGAGACGCTCCCGCACGAGCGCTTGAGCCCGAGTCCCGAGACCGTCGGGCGTCGCCTCGACGTGCTGCGCCGGATCGCCGCGTGGGACGGTGCCGCGCCGCTCGTGGTCACTGCGTCGGTGCGCAGCGCGCTGCAGCCGCTGGCCCCGGGCCTCGGCGACGTCGAGCCGGTCGACTTGCGGGTCGGGGGCCGCGGCAGCGAGCTCGACGAGGTCTCCGCGCGTCTGGTCGAACTGGCCTATCACCGCGTCGACATGGTCTCGCGCCGGGGGGAGTTCGCCGTGCGCGGCGGCATCCTGGACGTCTTCCCGCCGGTCGCCGACCACCCGTACCGCGTCGAGTTCTTCGGTGACGAGATCGATCAGATCCGTGCCTTCTCGGTCGCCGACCAGCGTTCGCTGCCCGGCGAGGTGTCCGAGGTCTCGCTCGTGCCGAGCCGCGAGCTGCTCCTGACGCCCGCCGTGCGCGCGCGGGCCGCCGAACTGCGCGACGGCTACCCCGGTCTGCGCCAGTTGCTCGAGAAGATGGCCGAAGGTATCCCTGCCGAGGGCATGGAGTCGCTGATCCCGGTGCTGATCGACGGGCTCACCACGATCGTGGACTACCTGCCCGGGGGGACCGCCGTCGCCCTGGTCGACCCGGAACGTTCGCTGGCGCGTGCCACGACGCTGGGCGACACGAACCGCGAGTTCCTCGAGGCGGCGTGGTCGGCGGCCACCGCCGGTGCCGACACCCCGGTCGACCTGGGCGCGGGCGACTTCCTCACCCTCGACGACTTGCGCGAGATCGCCAGCGGCCGCGGCGGGGTGTGGTGGCGCCTGAGCGCGTTCGACTCCGGAGCGGCGGATGCCGAGGCCGAGGGCCTCGTGGTCGGCGACGACTCCGCGCATCGGGTGAAGGCCGACCCGGTGCCGTCCTTCCAGGGCAACGTCGACGGGGCCACCGCCCACGTCGGCGGACTGCTCGCCGAGGGGTGGTCCGTGGTCGTGACGGCATCCGGACCCGGTCTGGTGGACCGCGCGCGCGACGTCCTCGCCGAGCGCGGGATCGCGGCTCGCCGGGTCGACGCGGTGCTGTCCCCGCCCGAACCCGGTGTCGCGCACGTGGTGTGCGCACCGCTGGAGCGCGGTTTCGAGCTGACCGAGACGAAGTTCGCCGTCATCACCGAGACGGAGTTCTACGGCCGCGCGGTCGGCGGCGACAACCGCGGCGTGAAGAAGCTCGCGTCGCGGCGACGCAACGTCGTCGACCCCCTGCAGCTCAAGCCCGGTGACGTCGTCGTCCACGCCACGCACGGCATCGGCAAGTTCCTCGAACTGACCCGCCGCGAGGTCTCCAGCGGCGGGCGCAACGCCGTGAAGACGACCAAGGAGTACCTGGTCCTGGAGTACGCGCCGTCCAAGCGCGGATACCCGGGCGACAAGCTGTTCGTCCCGACCGACCAGCTCGACCTGCTGTCCAAGTACGTCGGCGGCGAGGCCCCGACCCTGTCCAAGATGGGCGGCGGCGACTGGGCCGCGGCGAAGGGCCGTGCCCGCAAGGCCGTCCGCGACATCGCGGTCGAGCTGGTGAAGCTGTACTCGGCGCGCATGGCATCCAAGGGGTACGCCTTCGGCCCGGACACCCCGTGGCAGCGTGAGCTCGAAGAGGCGTTCCCGTTCGCCGAGACGCTCGACCAGCTCCAGACGATCGACGAGATCAAGGCCGACATGGAGAAGCCGATCCCGATGGACCGTCTGCTCTCGGGCGACGTCGGTTTCGGAAAGACCGAGGTCGCGGTGCGCGCGGCGTTCAAGGCGATCCAGGACGGCAAGCAGGTCGCGATGCTCGTGCCCACGACTCTCCTCGTCAAGCAGCACCTCGAGACCTTCGCCGAGCGTTTCGCCGGCTTCCCCGTCACCGTGCGACCGCTCTCGCGGTTCCAGACCGACAAAGAGGCCAAGGCCACCCTCGCGGGCCTCACCGACGGCACGGTCGACATGGTCATCGGCACGCACCGCATCCTCACCGAGAAGGTCATCTTCAAAGACCTCGGCCTGATGATCATCGACGAGGAGCAGCGCTTCGGTGTCGAGCACAAGGACTCGCTGAAGAAGCTCAAGACCAACGTCGACATTCTCGCGATGAGCGCCACGCCCATCCCGCGCACGCTCGAGATGGCCGTCACCGGTATCCGCGAGATGTCGACCCTGGCCACCCCGCCCGAGGACCGGCATCCGATCCTCTCGTACGTCGGCCCCCGCAACGACAAGCAGATCGCCGCGGCCATCCGGCGCGAGCTGCTGCGCGAGGGTCAGGTGTTCTACGTGCACAACCGCGTGTCGTCGATCCAGCGCGTCGCCGCGCACCTGGCCGAACTCGTGCCCGAGGCCCGCATCGTCGTCGCGCACGGCCAGATGGGGGAGCACGCCCTGGAGCAGGTCGTCGACGACTTCTGGGAGCGGCGGGCCGATGTGCTCGTGTCGACGACGATCATCGAGACGGGCCTCGACATCGCCAACGCGAACACGATCATCATCGATCGCGCCGACAAATACGGTCTGTCGCAGCTGCATCAGTTGCGCGGACGCGTCGGCCGCGGTCGCGAGCGCGCGTACGCGTACTTCCTGTACGACGAGATGAAGCCGCTGTCCGAGACCGCCGCCGACCGTCTCGAGACGATCGCGGTCAACAACGACCTCGGCAGCGGCATGCAGGTGGCCCTGAAAGACCTGGAGCTGCGCGGTGCGGGAAACCTGCTCGGCGCCGAGCAGGCCGGCCACATCGCCGGCGTCGGGTTCGACCTGTACCTGCGCATGATCGGCGAGGCCGTGGCGACCTTCCGCGGCGAAGACACCGAGGGGCCGACCGAGTTGCGGCTCGAGCTGCCCGTGGATGCGCGTCTGCCCGAGACCTACATCGACAGCGAGCGCTTGCGGCTCGAGGCGTACCAGAAGCTCTCGGCCGCGGCATCCGCCACCGCCAAGGACGACGCGATCGACCTCGTCGTCGACGAGCTCCGCGATCGGTACGGCGAGCCGCCGGCCGAGGTGGAGGGTCTCATCGCCGTCGCGCGGCTGCGCCGCCGTGCCGCGCAAGCGGGCCTCGCCGATGTCGTCGCGATGGGCTCGAACCTCCGCATCGCTCCCGCGAACCTCCCCGACTCGATGCGCGTGCGCCTGCAGCGCCTGTATCCGAAGGCGAAGCTCGTCGCGAACGGCGACGCGATGGTCGTCCCGCTCCCGTCGGACACCGTCGACGGGAACCTCATCGCGTGGGTGCGTCAGCTGCTGGATGCGCTGTGGCCCCTGCCGGTGGCGAAGGAATCCGAGACCGCGCCGGCGTGATCGGACGGATGCCGTGATCCCCACTCTCGTCATCGTCAGCGTGTCGATGCTCGCCCTGGCGGGGGTCGCGTTCTGGACCGCGCGCCGCTCGGCGGCGGGAACGCTCGCGCGCAACGACCTCATCGGCATCCGGACCGTCGCCACTCAGGCGTCCGACGCCGCCTGGATCGCCGCGCATCGCGCCGGGGCGGCCGATT
>NZ_CAKKMM010000369.1:0-4330 GCF_918698205.1 Microbacterium sp. Bi128
CGCTGGCGTTGGCGCTGCCTGCCGTGCTCGTCATGTCCGGCTGCGTGGCGACGCCGCAGAGCGGCATCACGAATTCCAGCAGCCCATCAGAGCTCATTCCCGCCCCGGCGTCGGGCGCCCCCACCACGAGCGCACCGCTGGAGACTGCCCAGACGTCGAACAAGGCTCCGGTGTATTGGATCGGCCGTGGCAATGACAACGCGTTTCTCTACCGCGAGTTCCGCGACGTTCCGGATCAGGACAATCCCGTCACCCGCGCCCTGCGGGTCATGATGTCGCAGAAGCCATTGGACCCGGATTTTTTCACGCCCTGGCAAAATCCGAAGAAGCTGGCGACGTCGATTTCCGGCAAGAACGTCATCACGGTGGATGTCTCCGCTGATGCCTTCAACAGCAACGTGGATGCGGCCATGGCCGAGCGCGCCATCCAGCAGCTCGTCTACACGGCGACAGCTGCCGCGGCCAGCGCCGGACTCATCGATGCCGGACAGCAGGTCCAGGTGGTTGTGCTGGTCGACGGTCACACCGACTACGTCGCCTTCAACCATGTCCGCCTGGGCGAGCCGACCTCCCGCAGCGCCGGGATGGTGGCACCAGTGTGGATCATTGATCCGCAGGAGGGCACGTCCGTGGCCGACGGTTCGGTCAAGATCAGCGGCCGCAGCACCGTCCAGGGCGGGAAGCTCCGCTGGGCGATCCTCAAGGTCGACGGCGACGGCGACAACGCCAAGACCGCGTATCTCAACGGCAGCGCCACCGCCTCCGCCGATGCAGCCCGGCCCGGGCTGTTCACCTTGTCCGTGAACCTCGGCCCGGGCAATTACGAGGTCCGGGTGTCCCAGGTGGACGCATCCGACAGCGCCAAGGAAGTATTCCAGGACACCCGCGGGTTCACGGTCAAGTAGCCGTCACCTCAACAAGGCATCACGTCACTTGCGGCGGCGGCTGCCGCAGGTCACCAGCGGCCGAGGATGTCGCTGGCCAGCACAGTGGCGGCGGGCCCGGCCGTGGACGAACGCAGCACATGGTGCCCCAAAAGGGCCGTAACTGCGCCGGCGTCGCAAAGCCGGGTCACCTCCCGCGGGCTGATGCCGCCTTCCGGACCCACGATCAGCAGTACCTCACGGGATCCGGCATCATCTGCCACAACATCGCCGGGCCCAACACTTTCCAGCCAGGCCTCGAGTACCTGCCGCAGCGGGCGCACGGCGTCTTCGTGCAGGATGACGGCGAGGTCTGCCGCCGTTACGGCCGCCTGCAGCCCGGCGCCGTCGACGGCGGCCCGGACCTCGGGAATCCATGCCCGGCGCGCCTGTTTGGCGGCTGCCGTCACCACCGACTGCCACTTGGCATGCGCCTTCGCGGCCCGCTCAGCCTTCCACCGCACAATGGACCGCTCGGCCTGCCAGGGAATGACGGCGTCGATGCCCAACTCGGTCGCGGTCTCGGCCGCCAGTTCATCGCGGTCGCCCTTCGCCAGGGCCTGGACCAGGACCAGCCGTGTCCCTGGCCGTGGTTCCTCAGCCAGGTCCACGCATTCGACGCTCAGCTCCCCGGGAGCGACGGCTGTCACGGTGCCGGTCAGGCGCTTGCCGGCGCCGTCCGCGATATCGACGGCTTCGCCGACGCCGATCCGTTTGACGGTGACGGCGTGTCGGGCCTCGGTTCCCTCGAGGACGAAGGCCGAGCCGGGGACCTGCTGGTCCAGGGCGCCTGGGGCGGTGAAGAAGACCGGGTTACTCACCGCTACAGGTTACCGAGCCGGTCCCGCAGTTTGGCGAAGACGCCGCCGCTGGCCGCAAGCTTTCCTTCCGTGAGGTGCTCGCCACGGTGCTTGGCCAGCTGGCGGAGAAGTTCCTCCTGGACGTGATCGAGCTTGACCGGTGTTTCCACCTGCAGGTGCACCTTCAGATCGCCGCGGCCGTGGCCGCGCAGGTGCGTGACGCCAAGACCGCGAAGGGTGATGATCTCGCCGGACTGGGTGCCGGCCTTGACGTCGATCTCCTGCTGTCCGTCGAAGGTGTCGAGGGATATTTCGGTGCCGAGGGCGGCCGCCGTCATGGGAATGTTGAGGCTCGCGTGCAGGTCATCGCCCTCGCGCACGTAAGTGGCGTCGTTGTTGACCCTGATCTCCACGTACAGGTCCCCGGCGGGGCCGCCGGCAGGGCCGGCCTCGCCCTGGCCGGACAGCTGGATGCGGGTGCCGGTGGCCACGCCGGCCGGGACCTTGACGGTCAGCGAGCGGCGGCTGCGGATCCGGCCCTGGCCGCTGCATTCGTTGCACGGGTCCTTGATGACGGTGCCGAAGCCCTCGCAAGACCCGCAGGGGGCGGACGTCATGACCTGGCCCAGGATGGACCGCACGGCGCGCTGGACCTGACCGCTGCCGCCACAGATGTCGCAGCGGACCGGGTGGGTGCCCTCCCGGCAGCAGGATCCCTCGCAGGTGGGGCAGATGACGGCCGTGTCGACCTCGAGCTTTTTGTTCACGCCGAACACCGCATCGCGGAGGTCGATCCGGACGCTGATCAGCGCGTCCTGGCCGCGGCGGACCCGGGACGCCGGGCCGCCCTGGCCGCCACCGGCGCCGAAGAAGGTCTCGAAGATGTCCTGGAAGGCGAAGCCCTGGCCCGAGTAGCTGCCGCCGCCGAACCCGTTGTCGGTGCCGTTCTCGTTGCCGGTGGTGTCATAGACCCGGCGCTTCTGCGGATCGGAGAGGACCTCGTAGGCGTGCGTGACGGCCTTGAACCTGTCCGAAGCGTCCTCCCCGGGGTTCACGTCCGGGTGCAGGGTCCGGGCCAGTTTCCGGTAGGCCTTCTTGATCTCCTCCCCCGATGCGTCGCGGGAGACTCCAAGAACGTCGTAGTGGCTGCTCAAAGTGTGTATCTCTTCCTGGTTGTACTGCCTGTGGGGTACTGCCTGTGGGGCACTGCCTGTGGGGCAAGAAGTCGTATTCGGTCCCGGGCCTGTCAGGGCCCCAGGATCCTCGAAAGGTAGCGGGCCACCGCTCGGACGGCGGCCATGGTGGTGGGATAGTCCATCCGGGTGGGCCCAAGCACTCCGACCTTGGCCGTGGCGTCCGGCCCGTAGGCGGTGGCCACGACCGAGGCCTCGGCGAGACCGTCGTAGGGGTTTTCCCGGCCGATGCTGACGGTCACGCCGCGCGGGTCTTCGGCCATTTCGCTGAGCAGGCGGAGCATGACCACCTGTTCCTCGAGGGCCTCCAGCACGGGGCCGATGCTGAGCGGGAAGTCCACATTGGAGCGGGCCAGGTTGGCGGTGCCGGCCATGACCATGCGCTCTTCACGGCTGCTCGTGGCCAGGGCCTCAAGACCGCGGGCCAGCGCCTGGGCTGCTCCGCGCCGCGCGGGCGGGCCACCGGCAACGACGGCGGGCAGCAGCTGCGGCATCAGGCTCAGCGGCGTACCGGAGAGGCTGGCCAGAAAACTGCTCCGCAATTCCGACAGCGCGTCGTCGGGAATGTCCTGCCCGACGTCGATCACGCGCTGCTCCACCTTGCCGGTGTCAGCGATCAGAACAGCCAGCACTTTCCTGGGCGCCAGCAGCACGAACTCAATGTGCCGCACCCGGGCGCGGCTGAGCAGCGGATACTGCACGACGGCGACCTGGTTGGTCAGGTGCGAGAGGAGCCTCACGGTCCGGTCAAGGATGTCGTCGAGGTCCTCGGATCCTTCCAGCAGCGCCTGGATGGCCCGGCGCTCGGCCTGGGACAACGGCTTCACCGCTGAGATCTGGTCGACGAACAACCGGTAGCCCTTGTCAGTGGGGATCCGGCCTGCACTCGTGTGCGGTGCCGCGATCAGGCCCTCGTCTTCCAGCGCCGCCATGTCATTTCGGATCGTGGCGCTCGAGACGCCGAGATGGTGCCGTTCAACGAGCGCTTTGGAACCAACGGGCTCACGCGAATGGACGTAGTCCTCCACGATGGCGCGCAGCACTTCGAGTTTGCGCGGTTCGCTCACGCTCCACCTCCAATCGACTGTCCCGCAGCCGGTGCCACCCCCGCGTCCGGTCCGGGTCCACCAGTGGTGCACGGACGGCCCGCCACAGGACAAGGGTTAGCACTCGACATGCCTAAGTGCTAACCAGTCTAATATGAGTCGCCGCGTTGTTAGCATTGGATTCGCTCCAGGCGTGGCCCGCGGGAACGCGATTCCCGTCACGCCGGCGCCGAGACCGTGGCAGACGCTGCCGTTGCCGCGCCGTCGCGGTCCGGTTCCGGCCCCCGGAGAGTTCCACCGACCGCCGTACATTCCGAGTGCAAAGTAAGCGTGAAGAGATGTCGTACCAGAACTGGGGACCCCAGGAC
>NZ_CAKKMM010000370.1:0-4329 GCF_918698205.1 Microbacterium sp. Bi128
GGCGGCGCCGTCGACGTCCTGCTCCTTGACCTGGACGACTTCAAGGAAGTCAACGACATCCTGGGCCACCACGCCGGGGACCAGATGCTCATTGAGGTCGGCCGGCGCCTGCGCGCGTGCGTGCGCCCGAGCGACATCGTGGCCCGGCTGGGCGGCGACGAGTTCGTGGTGCTCCTACTCGACTCGCTGGAGCCCGAGGCGGTCGCCGCCCGGATCGTCGACTCGCTGCGCGTCCCGGTGTGGATCGACGGCACCATGCTACGGCCCAGCCTCAGCCTGGGGCTCGCCTCGATCGGCGAGGCCGCCGTGGACGCCTCCGAGCTCCTGCGCCGTGCCGACGTCGCGATGTACGCCGCGAAGACTGCCGGGAAGAACCGGTACATGCGCTTCAAGCCGGAGATGATGAAGGCCCTCGTGGACCGCAACGACCTCGAGGCCGGCCTGCGGCGCGCCGTGGACAGCGGACAGATCGCCGTCCACTACCAGCCGATCGTCTCTGCCGGCAGCGGGACCGTGACCAAGGTCGAGGCCCTGGCCCGCTGGGTGCGCGACGGCGCGCTCGTTCCGCCCAAGCATTTCATTCCGGCGGCGGAACGCAGCGGCCTCATTGTCGAGATCGGCACCGAGGTGCTGCTTCGCGGCTGCACGGAGCTCAAGCCCTGGCTGGACGAGGACTCCACCCGGTCCCTGGCCGTGAACGTCTCCGGTGTCCAGCTGCAGCACGGGGACTTCGCCGAGCTGGTCATGGCCGTGACGGAATCCTGTGGCGTGGACCCGCGCCAGCTGATCCTGGAGGTCACGGAGAGCGTCTTCTTCGAAGACGACTGCCACGTCATCCAGCAGCTCATGACCCTGCGTGCGGCCGGTGCCCAAGTGGCGCTGGACGACTTCGGCACCGGCTTCTCCTCCCTGGGACGCCTGCAGGGCCTGCCCGTGGACACGCTGAAGATCGACCAGTCGTTTGTGTCCATGATCAACACCGGCACCGAGCAGTTGCCCATCCTGAACGCCATGATCGGGATGGCCCACGGACTGGGGCTGACCGTCACCGCGGAGGGCGTGGAAACGGCCGCCCAGGCCCGCTACCTGATGAGCCTGCACTGCGATTCCCTGCAGGGTTTCCTGTTTTCGGGCCCCCAGCCGGAGGCCACGCTCCAGCCCGCGCTGGACCGGGCGGCTCTGGCCATCGCCGCGCTGCGGGGCGATCGGGTGCCCGGCAACCGGTGACCCGCAAAGTTCCGTGGCCGATGTGCTGGACACGGGGCCGAAGGACCCTATGATTCAGTGAAACGCATTGCTCCGGGCCCTCGGCCGGGAACATCATCGCTCTATGAACTTCCGTCGCTTGGGGGCCGGTATCGTCGTGGGAACTGGATTTGGTGAAGACCTGCTGGAGCAGGGTCCTGATGCGTTCCTGCTGCTGACCGCGGACGGGACCATCGCCTTCATGAATTCGGCCGCGGAACGGCTGTTCGGCTACCCCCGCGAGGAACTCCTCGGCGTTCAGCACACCATCCTGCTCTCGGAGGAAGCCCACAGCGGCTTCCTGCGGGTCTTCGGCCGGCTGGGACGCAAAAGCCCGGCCGGAAGCCGCCCGTTCGCGGCCGCCGGACTGCACCGCGACGGTTCGGACCTCGCCCTGGAGATCACGTGCTCGCTGGTGAGCGTCGACGGCGGCACGGCCATGGCGGTAGCCGTCCGCGACGCCGAGCACCGCAACGACCCCGATTCCGGCCGCCGGCTGGCCCTCTCCCTCGTGGACGCCACGCTGGAATCGACGTCGGACGGTATCGTCGTGCTCTCCAGCGAAGGCCAAATTACCGGGATCAACGACCAGTTTCTGCTGCTGTGGGGCATGCCGCCGGAACTGATCGCGGCCGAGGACCCCGATGCGCTGGTGCGGTTCATCGCGGACCAGCTGGTGGATTCCGACTCCTTCCTGCAAAAGGTTGCAGCGCTCTACGCGGACAACCTGATGCAGAGCCATGACATCCTCGAGTTCGCCGACGGCCGCACCGTGGAGCTGTACTCGCGCCCGCAGAAGGTGGCGGACGCGATCGTGGGACGGATCTGGAACTTCCGGGACATCACCTCACGCCGGCGCGCCCAGGACCAGGCCCGCCGCGCCATGGACGAACTGGCCGAGCAGGCGGGCAAGCTCAAGGAGCTCGCGTTTCAGGACCCGCTTACCGGGCTGGCCAACCGGATGCTCTTCAACGAACGGGCCGCCGCGGCACTGCTGACCCCGGAACCGGTACACGTGCTGCTCCTGGACCTGGACGACTTCAAGGAAGTCAACGACGTCCTGGGACATCATGCCGGAGACGAGATGCTGGTCGAGATTTCGCGCCGGCTCCAGAACTGCGTGGGTCCGCACGGCACCGTCGCCCGGCTGGGCGGGGACGAGTTCGTGGTCCTGCTGGTCGGCTGCCGGGACGCCGACACCGTGGCCCAGCGCGTGGTCAGCACCCTGAACGCCCCCGTCTCCATCGAGGGAACGCTCATGCGGCCCGGCCTCAGTCTGGGCGTGGCATCGCGCGACGCCGGCACCGAGACGTCGTCGGAACTGCTCCGGCAGGCGGACCTGGCCATGTACGCGGCCAAGGAGGCCGGGAAGAACTGCTATGTGCACTTCCGGCCCGAGATGCTGGCCGCGCTGCTGGAGCGCACCCAGCTCACGGCCGGGCTGCGGCGGGCGGTGGAACTGGGGCAGATCACCGTGCACTACCAGCCCGTCATCTCCAGTGACAGGCTCGAGGTGGTGCAGTTCGAGGCCCTGGCCCGCTGGGAGTGGGACGGCGAGCTGATTCCGCCGGACGAGTTCATCGAGACCGCCGAACGCAGCGGCCTGATCCGGGAAATCGGGGCCGAGGTGCTCAGGCGCAGCTGCACCGAGCTCGCCCCGTGGCTCGGGGAGGACCCGTTCCGGAGCGTGGCCGTAAACGTCTCCGGCGTGCAGCTGCAGCACCGGGACTTCGCCGAGCGCGTCCTGGACATTGCGGCGTGGAGCGGCGTGGACCCGCGCCAGCTGGTCCTGGAGGTGACCGAGAGCGTGTTCTTCGACGCCCATTCCCACGTGATCGGCCAGCTCGAGACCCTTCGTGAGGCCGGCATCCGGGTGGCCCTGGACGACTTCGGGACCGGCTATTCCTCGCTGGGCCGCCTGCAGGACCTGCCTGTGGACGTGGTGAAGATCGACAAGTCCTTCGTGTCCATGCTGCAGACCGGCGTCGAAAAGCTGCCCATCCTCACCTCCATGATCCACATGGCCCGGAGCCTGGGGCTGAAGGTCACGGCCGAGGGCATCGAGACACCGGCCCAGGCACGCTATCTCATGGACCACGGCTGCGATGCCCTGCAGGGCTTCCTCTTCTCCCGCCCGGAACCCGGGGCGGCCAGGCACCGCGCGGTCCGGAACTCGGCGGCGGCCATCGCCGACCTCGAGGGCGTGCCGCTGCCCGGGTAGCAGGGGCCGTTCGACACATTTGATTGCGGCATGATGGCCATCCCGTCCGGGGAGCCCGCACCGCATATGATTCAGTCAGCGCAGTGCGCCTGCTCTCCGCAAGGTGCCCGCTATCCGTATTCATCGCCGGGGGGCTGTTAGACATCGTGGAAGCTGGTTTCGCACAACAACTGCTGGAGTACAGCCCGGACGCACTTTTGCTGGTCGCTCAGGACGGAGCCATTTCCTTCCTCAATGCGGCCGCGGAACGGCTCTTCGGCTACCCGCGGGCGCAACTGCTCGGCGCGGACCACAGCATGCTCCTGGCCGAGGCCTCGCGGGAGAAATTTCACGGCGTCCTGGCCGGGCTGGCCAAGTCCGCAAGCCCCGGCTCCCCGCCCCCAGGCTCGCCGTTCGCCGGCTCGGGCCGCCGCGCCGACGGCACGGAACTCCCCGTCGAAATCACGTGCTCGCTGGTCCCCGCCGCGGCCGGAGCAGCCGACGCCGGAACGTCCATTGTCCTCTCCATCCGCGGCGCCGCGGGACGGAACCCGGGCGCCGGCAGCGCCGGGCGCACCCTCAGCGGCGACTTTGCCCGCCGTCGTACTTCTGGTGCAGCGGGAGCTTCACTTTCCGGAGGTCCAGCGGCGGCCGCTCCTGCGGCGTTTGCCGAGCACGACGACGAACTCAAGGCGGGCTCGCTCCGCGACCCCTTGACGGCGCTGCCCAACGGCCCCCTCTTCAACGAGCGGCTCGCCGCGGCCCTGCGCCGCCCGGATCCGGTGGACATCCTGCTGCTGAACCTCGATGACTTCAAGCACCTCAATGACGTGCTGGGACGCTCCGCGGCCGATGAACTGCTGGTGGAGGTGGCATCCAGGCTG
>NZ_CAKKMM010000371.1:0-4325 GCF_918698205.1 Microbacterium sp. Bi128
GTTTTCGGCACGCCCGAACCGGATGCCATAACCCCAGTCGCGCAGCCGACCGCGCGGGGCCACGTCCCAAAACAGGCCATGCACCCAGAACAGGCCGAAACCCCGCGAATCCCCCTGTTCTCGCGGCATCCCCTGTTCTCAGCGCACCAACGCGGACGCCCCGGGCCCAGTCCCGCAGCCGACAGCCCGGCGCCACGTCCCAAAACAGGCCATGCACCCAGAACAGGCCGAAACCCCGCGAATCCCCCTGTTCTTATGGCATCCCCTGTTCTCAGCGCACCCGAACCGGATGCCACGCGCTCACTCCCGCGGCCAGGCGTCGGCGAACTTCGTGAGGAGCCGCGCGAGTTCGGTGCGTTCCTCGGCCGTGAACGACTCGAGGGCGGAGCGCACGGCATCCCGGCGTCGCCCGCGCACGCCCGAGACGAGCCGCTCGCCCTCGGCGGTGAGGCGGACGCGGGTGCGGCGGGCGTCGTCGGGGTCGGGCTCGCGCTCGACGAGACCCATCTGCACGCCCTGCTGCACCAGGCGTGAGGCGCGGGGCTGATCCACCCCGACGGCCTCGGCGATCTCGCTCACCGACAACGGGCCGGATGCCGCGACCAACGCGTCGAGCATGCGGAGGCGCGCGACTCCCGCGAATCTCCCCTGGCCGGGGTCAGCCCACGGCGGGCCACCGTGGAACGGGTGGTGCCCGTGCCCGTGGTGCTCGTGCTCGTGGCCGCGCGGACCGCCGGGACCGAACGGCGGACGCGAGCGACGCCCCCGCAACTGGGCGAGCGCGGCGGCGATGTCGTCGGCGGGATCGGTGGTCACATCCGGATTTTACATGTCTCTTGACAAGCATTCGGAATACATGTCACAGTACATCCGTTGTCACATGACATGTATCGGCGGATCTCCCGCCACGAAAGGACCTCCCATGAACACCTCCACACCTCTGGATCCCCGCAGCCTCGCCCACCGCCTCACGACGGTCGGCTCCGCGCTGCACCACCGCCTGTTCGCGCAGCTGCGCGACGGCGACCTCCACCCGAAGACCGCGCTGATCCTCGGCGTGATCGACGGGCGCGTCGACTCCCCGTGGATCCGCGAGCGCATCGCCCACGGCGGCAAACGCGTCACCGCCCTCGCCGAGCGCGGGTGGATCGAGCGCACCGACGACGGCTGGGCGCTCACCGCGGCCGGCCGCGGGATCCTCGATCAAATGGATGCCGATCGCGCGGCGCTCCTGTCCGACGTCCCGACCGAAGAGCTGGAGCGACTCGTCGCCTCGCTCGATGCGGTCGCCGAGGCGATGGGCATCGACGACACCCAGGAGCGCCGGTTCGGCCCGCGCGGACGCGGCGGCTTCGGTCCCGGCTTCGGCCCCGGCATGCGCGGCGGCTTCGGCCCCGGCTTCGGCCCCGGCATGCGCGGCGGCTTCGGCCCCGGCTTCGGCCCCGGCATGCGCGGCGGCTTCGGCCCCGGCTTCGGGTCGGGCATGCGCCGAGGCTTCGGACTCGACGCCTTCGGCGAGCGCGACGCGGAACACCGCGGACACGGCGACCATGGACACGGCCAGCACCGGCACGGCGAGCACGGGCACGGTGAGCCCGGGAACGGCGCGGCTCGCGGCCACGGCTACGGCCACGACGGGCACCACAGCCACGGCGACCACGGTCACAGCGACCACGGCCACGGCCACCACGGCCACGGCGAGCGCGGACACCGTGCGGCGCAGCGCGCCTACGAACGCGGCTTCGACGCCGGGTTCAGTCGCGGCCGCGAGTCCTCGGCATCCGAGTGATCACCGATAAACGCTCAACCGAGTGAGACACGCCGCGAGATGGCGTGTCTCACTCGGGACAGCGTTTATCGGCGGCGGGCAGGCGCGCAGGCGCGGGTCAGTGGCCGGGGGCGCCGGCGTCGGACGTGCCGACGTCGGTGCGGTGGAAGTTGAGCGCCGAGCGCGACGCGGTCGGACCGCGCTGGCCCTGGTAGCGATTGCCGTAGGGGCCGGAGCCGTACGGGTTCTCGGCGGGCGAAGTCAGGCGGAAGTAGCAGACCTGACCGATCTTCATGCCCGGCCACAGCTTGATCGGGAGCGTCGCGACGTTCGAGAGCTCGAGCGTGACGTGGCCCGAGAACCCCGGGTCGATGAACCCGGCGGTCGAGTGGGTGAGAAGGCCCAGCCGGCCGAGCGAAGACTTCCCCTCGAGCCGCGCGGCGACATCGTCGGGGAGGGTGACGCGCTCGAAGGTCGAGCCGAGCGCGAACTCGCCCGGGTGAAGGATGAACGGCTCATTCGGCTCGACCTCGATCAGGCGCGTGAGCTCGGGCTGGTCCTCGGCCGGATCGATGAACGGGTACTTGTGGTTGTCGAACAGTCGGAAGTAGCGGTCGAGCCGCACATCGACGCTCGACGGCTGCACCATCGCCGGATCGAAGGGGTCGAGACCCAGGCGTCCGGTGGCGAGTTCGGCTCGGATGTCGCGATCGGAGAGCAGCACGCGCCCAGCCTAGGGCGTGGGACTGCACCCGCACGGGCCCACGTCGTCCAGATCACGCGATCCGGACGAACGCACCCGTGACATCGCGACATAGGGGGTGATGTCGGCCAGATCACGTGATCTGGCGGAAGAGGGGCTCCCCGCCGACCCGGATGCCGCGGGAGACGCTGTTATGCTGGCGGAAGTGCCGTCAGGCGCTCGGGGCTGTAGTTCAATGGCAGAACATCTGCTTCCCAAGCAGATAGCGCGGGTTCGATTCCCGTCAGCCCCTCCACGGCCCTCACGGGCGGCCACCGGCCGCGCGGGAGGGCTTTCGCATTGCCGCTCGCGTGGGCCTCGCGCCGTGCCGCACGCCCCCGGACCACCACGGGCCGCTCGTACACAGCCACAGGCCCCCAGACACACCACACGGCCGAACGCCCCCGGACACACGACGGGGCCGGATGCCATGGCATCCGACCCCGTGAGAGTTCCGGTCAGTTCTTGGCGCGACGTCCGACGATGAGGCCGTAGATCAGCAGCACGATGATCGAACCGCCGATGGCGAGGAGCCACGTCTGGATCGAGAAGAAGTCCTGGAGCGGTGCGTTGAACAGCAGCCCGCCGAGGAATCCGCCGAGGAGGGCGCCGACGACGCCGAGCAGCAGCGTGATGAGCCAGCCGCCGCCCTGCTTTCCGGGGAGGATCAGCTTGGCGATGGCTCCCGCGAGGAGTCCGAGGAGCAGGAATCCGAAGAAGCCCATGATGTTCCTTTCGAAGTGAAACAGCGCCCGGAAACCCGGACGCTCTTTCCAGCATGGGGCGCGACGCGCACGAAGCAGGGGGCCTTGCAATCTGGCGGAAATTCAGGCTGTGTTCTCAGCAACGCTGCGATCCGGGCCGCGACGCGCGATGCGGCTGAGCGCCCACACCCCCGTCGGGGCGACGAGGAAGGGCATCAGGACCAGCGCGCGACCGACCCCGGCGAAGCGTCGCGCACCTGGCGCAGCTCGATGACCGCGGGCTCGGCGACCGAGTCGGCGTGGGCGTGGGAGACGGCGGTCATCGCGGCGACGAGATTCGGGAAACGCCCCAGGGGACGAGAGCGGCGGTTGTAGGCGAAGTAGGTTCCGTCGGCTTCCCGGTCGACATAGCCGAGGAAGACGCCGTGCGCGGTCGCGACATGGAAACCCTCTTCGACGCGCGCCCAGACGACCCCCGAACCTGGGCGACCGTCAGCGACCATGCGCGCACGTCCTTTCACTCCCGCGGCGGGAGTCGTGTGAGAGCGTCCGCGCGGATGCGCCCGGCCGACCGCCGAACGGAAACCCCGGCTTCACGACAGGGCCGTCCGGATGGCGCCGGCGTCGTCGGTCCCGGATGCCTCGACGATGCGCCCGCGCGCGAGTCGATACATGGCGAACGAGGCGATACTGACCCGCCGTCGCGTCGGAGCGAGACCGTCGAAGATTCCCGTGTGCGCGCCGCTTCCGCGCAGATGGACGGCCGCCCGGTCGTCTTCGACGAGCAGCTGGATGCGCCGCCACTGCCAGTCGGGGAATCCGCGCAACAGATCCGCGTACTCGGACACCCAGGCATCCGCACCGGCGGGAAGGTGCGCGCGCCGCACATCCGGCGAGAGGAGGTCCCGCAACGCGACGAGATCGTGGCGGTTGAGCACATCGAGGAATTCCTGGAACCAGTCGCGCGTCTCCCAGGGTTCCACGTGTTCATTATCGGGTGCGCGGCGGGGCGCCGCCGCCACGGCGTCGCCCCGCCCCCGATTCCCCCGGACCACCGAACCACCGAACCGGCGAGAGGGTGCACCCGTACCTTGTGCGGCCGCGGTCCGCC
>NZ_CAKKMM010000372.1:0-4304 GCF_918698205.1 Microbacterium sp. Bi128
GAGTAGGACACCGCCGGACTTCTTTTAGTCGAAATGGCCACCCAAAGCTGGGTGGCCATTTCGCATTTCTGCACGTCTTCGTCAGAGGGCGTCGATTGCTCCTCCTTGCGGGGTGGCGATCGACGCCCTTTGTCATTGTTCCGGGCGCGATACGTAGCGGATAGGGTCGCATCGTGAGCTTCTCAGGACACCTTCCGGGGAGCCGCGAGTATCGGCGTCTGCTGGTGGGGCTGTTCTTCGGTGGTGTCGCCACCTTCGCTCAGCTGTACGCGACACAAGCGCTCTTGCCGCAGATCGCCGTAGACCTGGCTATTCTGCCGGCGACGGCGGCGTTGAGCGTCTCGGCATCCACCCTCGGGCTGGCTGCGGCGGTGATCCCGTGGTCACTCGTCGCGGATCGCATCGGGCGCGTGCCCGCCATGGCGATCGGCATCCTGGGGGCGACCGTTTTCGGCGCCACGGCGCCGTTCGCTCACGACGTCTCCTCTCTGCTGGTGCTCCGGCTCCTCGAGGGTGTTGCCCTCGGTGCCGTTCCCGCCGTGGCTCTGGCCTACCTCAGCGAAGAGGTGGACGTCCGACATGTCGCCGCGGCCGCCGGTTCGTACATCGCCGGAACGACCGTCGGTGGTTTGAGTGGTCGGCTGGTATCCGGGCCGGTCGGAGAGCTGGCGGGGTGGCGATGGGGCGTGGCATCCGTCATCGTCCTGTGCGTGGTGGCGTCCGCGATCTTCTTGTCGCTCGTGCCACGGGCCCGGGGTTTCGTGCCGCGCCGTGGTCGCGCGATCTCGGGACCCTCCGTCCTCGAGCGGTTGGTGGTGAACCTCCGCTCCCGCACCCAGTTGGCGCTGTACGCGCAGGGTTTCCTCCTCATGGGCGCGTTCGTCGCGGTCTACAACTATCTCGGCTTCCACCTCACGGGCCCGCCGTTCGCGCTGGCGCCGGGCGTGGTGACGTTGTTGTTCCTGGCGTACCTGGCCGGCACGATCTCGTCACCGCGCGCGGGAGCACTCGCGGTGCGCCGGGGGCGCTTCCCGGTGCTCCTGACGTCGATCGGCGTGACGGCGGCGGGTGCGGCACTCATGGCGGTCCCTCTGGTCGCGGTGGTGATGGTGGGCCTGGTGATCTTCACCGCCGGGTTCTTCGCCGCGCACGCGGTGGCATCCGGGTGGACTCCCGTGGCTGCCGAGCCGCACGCGCGTGCGCAGGCGTCGTCGCTGTACTACCTCGGGTACTACGGCGGTTCCAGCCTGTTCGGCTGGCTGCTCGGCGTGGTGTTCGCTTCCGGCGGCTGGGAGTGGTTCCTCGTCGTCGTGATCGCCATGTGCGCGCTGTCCGCGGGTCTCGCCTACGGCGCGTTGCGGCCGCGGCGCTCTGCGTGAGGCGAACTCCCGGCGCGTCCGGGTCAATCCCTGACGGCGTGTCGTCGATGCCGACTAGCGTCGGTAGGACGACGTGAGGAGGTCGGGAGTGGACGACGCCGACGAGAGCAAGGCGACGCGGATGCCGGAAGACAGCACCGCGAGCGAGACCATCGATGACGCCGCCGAGGCGGTGGTCGAGATCAGCTACGACGAGCAGCGGTATCCGGCTCGTCCTCGCCGGCTGCGCCCGCGTGACCAGTTCCGCGGGGGGACGCTGCGTCGATTCCTCACCGATCCACGAAACGCGAACGGCGGCAACCCGTCGTACGTGGAGTGGTTGGTGCGGCAGTCGATGCTGAAGGACGCGGACGTCTTGAGCCGGCAGCTCTCCGGGCAGCCGTCCATGTGGCGCAACCCGTACGCGCGGCCCGACGCCCGACGGGCGATCGACTCGACGGACGTCTGGTTCACCGCGTACCCCATTTCGCTCATGGCGCGCCCCGGGGAGTCGTTCCTCGACGCCCTCGGCGATGAGGCCCTGTGGGAGGCCTTCGAATGGGTCGGGATCAACGGCATCCATACCGGTCCGGTCAAGCGTGCGGGCGGGATCAGCGGATGGCAGGAGACGCCCAGCGTCGACGGGCACTTCGACCGCATCAGCACCCAGATCGACCCCGAGTTCGGTGACGAGAACGCCTTCCGGCGCATGGCGGACGTGGCCGACGCGCACGGCGGCAGCGTCATCGACGACATCGTGCCGGGCCACACCGGCAAGGGCGCCGACTTCCGCCTGGCGGAGATGGCGTACAAGGACTACCCGGGGATCTACCACATGGTCGAGATCCCCCGCGAGGACTGGGGCCTGCTGCCCGAGGTCCCGTCCGGTCGTGACTCGGTCAACCTCGATTCCGAGACGGAGCGCGAGCTCAGCGCGCGCGGCTACATCATCGGCGAATTGCAGCGCGTCATCTTCTACACCCCCGGTGTGAAAGAGACGAACTGGAGCGCCACCGCGCCCGTGGTCGGCACCGATGGTCTCGAGCGGCGTTGGGTGTACCTTCACTACTTCAAGGAGGGTCAGCCCTCGATCAACTGGCTCGACCCGACCTTCGCCGGCATGCGGCTGGTCATCGGTGACGCGCTGCACTCGCTCGGCGATCTGGGGACGAGTGCTCTCCGACTGGATGCCAACGGCTTCCTCGGCGTAGAGAAGAGCGCCGAGGGCCTGCCGGCGTGGTCGGAAGGGCACCCCCTCTCGCACGCGGCGAACCACATCATCGCGGGCATGGTGCGCAAGGTGGGCGGCTTCACGTTCCAGGAGCTCAACCTCACGATCGAGGACATCCGCGACACCAGCGCCGTCGGCGCCGACCTCTCGTACGACTTCGTGACGCGCCCCGGCTACCACCACGCCCTGGCGACCGCGAACACGGAGTTTCTCCGCCTCGCGTTGACGACGGCGCTGGAGACGGGCGTCGAGCCCGTGCAGCTCGTGCACGGGATGCAGAACCACGACGAGCTGACGTACGAGCTCGTGCACTGGGCCACCACGCACAGGGAGACGGTCTACCCGTTCCGTCACGGCGAGTACACCGGTGCCGAGATCGCGGAGACCGTGCGGGCCGAGCTCACGCAGGCCCTGACCGTCGACGCGGACTACAACCTCGTCTTCACGCAGAACGGCATCGCCTGCACCTCGGCATCGCTCATCGCGGCGACCCAGGGCAAGGCGACGCTGTCCGATATCACCGACGCGGATGTGCCTGCGATCCGTGACGCGCACCTCCTGCTGGCGAAGTACAACTCATGGCAGCCGGGCGTGTTCGCGCTCTCGGGGTGGGACCTGACGGGGTCGCTCACTCTTCCCGCCGACGAGGTCCACCACCTCATTTCGTCGGGCGACACCCGCTGGATCGAACGCGGTGCGCACGATCTCCTCGATGTCGCTCCGGACGCCGCGACCTCCGCATCGGGGATGCCGCGTGCACGCTCCCTCTACGGTTCGCTCGGTCGCCAGCAGGACGATCCTGAGTCGTTCCTCTCCGGGCTGCGCGAGATCCTGCGGATCCGGGGCGAGAACGATATCGCCGTCGCCTCGCAGGTCGACATCCCTCAGGTCGGTCACCCGAGCATGCTCGTGATGGTGCATCGGCTCGACGGAGGCGACCGTCGGCTCGACGATGCCCCGCTGCAGATCACTGTCCTCAACTTCTCGGGTGAGAGCATCGAGGGGACCGTGCGGTCGGAGTGGCTCGTGCCGCAGAGCACCGCGGTGGACGCGGCCACGGGCGATGTGCTCGGCCGGGTCGATGAGCTGCAGAGTTTCGCGCTCGAGCTCGGACCCTACGCCGGGCTGTTCCTGCGGATGCACGCACCCGAGCCGGCCGAGGACTGATGAGGGCGGTGGTGTCGGGGGTCGGTCCTAGCCTTCGGGCATGACCCCTCCCGACGCCTGCCTGGTCCCCGGGTGCGACGACCACGCGGAGATCGGTGCGCCCCTTCGTCTGTGCGTCGAGCACTCCGCCCTGGCAGGGGAGTGGTCGACGCGCCGTGACGGTGTGACCGATGTGCTCCCGACACCCTGTGCGTTGTGCGGTTCTCGGCTCGGCGTGCGCTGGCCGTCGGCGTGGCTGTGCGCGGTGTGCGAATGGCGCCACGGCGAACCGATCGACGGCGAGCTGCCGCCGCCGCGGGTGGATGTGATCTACTACCTGCGCTATCGCGATCGCGTGAAGATCGGAACGAGCGCACAGCCGCGCCAGCGGCTCCGCGCGATCCGGCACGAGGAACTGCTCGCGTTCGAGCGGGGCGACCGTTCCGTCGAACGGCGCCGACATGCGCGGTTCGGAGCCGATCGGCTCGGCGGTTCGGAGTGGTTCACGCTCAGTCCCGACCTCGCCGCGCACGTCGCCGACCTACGGGCGGGTGTCGACGATCCGTGGC
>NZ_CAKKMM010000373.1:0-4296 GCF_918698205.1 Microbacterium sp. Bi128
GGCCGCGCGGGCCGCCCGGGAAATTTCAGCCGACGGTCCAGCCGAAAGGGACTGCCACCGCTCCAGCAGGGCGTAGGCCACAAAGCGTTCCTCGTAGCCAAACCGCGGATTGCAGCTCGTCATGGTCAGGTAGCTCTCCGTCGGCGCGGCGCCCGGCCGCATCGGCACCGGCAACAGCACATCGGTCCGCGAGGGGAGGACTGTCTGGCTGTTCCGGAACACGTAGACATAGTAGCCCTCACGGGTCTGGACGTAGATCCGGTCCCCGGGCACCAGGGCGTCGATATGGTCCAGGACGGCGCCGTGGGTCTGCCGATGCCCTGCCACGGCGAAGTTTCCCGCAGCCCCTGGCATGGCCGTGCCCTGATAGTGCCCGATGCCCAGCGTGTCCAACACCGCCGGAGTGGTTCCCTGAACGATTGGACGCGTGTATCCGGCGCCGAAAGGGGGAACATACAGGATGCCGATGGTCGCGCCCTCGGCCGGTTCGGGCGCGACGGCGGGATCCGGGGCAACAGCCGACGGCAGAGGCGGCGCTGCGGGAGCGGCTGTTCCAATCCCGCGGGCAAAGTCGTGCACCGCCTCGCGCTGCCGGGCGTCGGAGGCCACATTCGTCCACCACAACTGCCAGGCTACAAAGAGCAGGACAATGACGCCCACGGTCAGGAGCAGCTCGCCCGCGACGTGGATGGAGCGCAGGAGCAGCCCGCGGCGGCTGCGCGCCGTCCGGCCGGATTCCTGCTCCAACTCCAGCACTGCGGGTTCTCCTCCAAGACGGTTGCGCGGGTCCACGGCGTGGCCGGAACTACAGCTAGAATTGTGCGACACAAGAATTCAAGCTCGACCAAGAGCACGTTGGCCGGCGGGGGCTCGCTTCCTGCAGGATACCAAGCCACGTTGGCCGCTCTTGTTCCAGCCCGCCAAGGAGGATCAGTGCCCGAGTCGAAGCCGCGTAAAAGGACTGCCCGTGTGGCCCCGCAGACTTCTGCCGCGGAGGCCTACAAGCCCAATCCGGTCTGGTTCAAGCCCGTCATGTTTGGCCTGATGATCATTGGCCTGCTGTGGATCATCACGTTCTACATCACAGAGGGCGCCTTCCCGGTTCAGGCTTGGGGCTCGTTGAACATCGTCGCCGGCTTCGGAATCGCGATCATCGGCTTCCTGATGAACACACGCTGGCGTTCCTGACACCAGGCCCGCGCGGCGCAGATCCCTGACGGGCCGGTACACACAGTGTGCCGGCCCGTCGCCGTTAGCCCACAGCATTAGTCCCGGCCCAGCGAAGGAATCCAGATGACCCCGGCAGTAGACGGCTCGACCATTGGCGACGACGGACTGGCGCGGCCGGCGTGGGCCGCCGTGGATCCCATGCTGCGCGAGTATTACGACTCCGAATGGGGCATGCCCGTCCGGGACGAACAGGGCCTCTACGAACGCATCAGCCTCGAGGGATTCCAGGCGGGGCTTTCATGGGCGACGATCCTGCGCAAGCGGCCCGCTTTCCGCGCGGCGTTCAAGGAGTTCGACCCGGAACTGGTGGCGCGCTTCACGGACGCCGATGTGGAGCGGCTCATGCTCGATTCCGGGATCGTCCGGAACCGGCTGAAGATCCAGGCAACCATCACCAATGCCCGCGCTACTCTGGCGTTGAGGGACGACGGCGGCCTGGTTGACTTCGTATGGGCGTTCCAGCCGCCCGCCACACCCCGGCCGAACTCCCTGGATGAGGTCCCCACCACCTCGGCCGAGTCCGTCGCGCTCTCCAAGGCGCTGTGCAAGAAGGGCTTCGCCTTCGTGGGGCCCACCACGATGTTCGCGCTCATGGAGGCCATCGGAATGGTCGACACCCATCTGCTGGACAGCCACAGGCGCGGGTCATCGGGCGTCTGGCCGCAGTGACCCGGCGGTGACCCGGCGAGGTCCCGCCTCATTATCCACAGCTGTGCACAAGTCTGGGGAAACTTATCCACACTGTTCATAAGTTTCCGGGTCTTCATGCGGTTCAGCCGGGTTCGGCGGCCACAGCGGGGCGCAAAGCCACTGTTGAGATCCCCGGCCGGTCCTGAATTACACGGCTGTAAGTTATTAACAGTGTGGATTTCCTGTGGACAAGTTCCCTGATCCCGGCAACAGGCCGCGGATGGCACCGCGGTCCCGCCGCACGGCCGGCTCACGGCAGCCTCGGGGCCGCCTCGGGGCAGGCCGGCCGCCCGCCGTTGTGGCCCGTCCCGACCACAGCTGCACCGGACGAGTTAACCACTTAATAACAGCTCACTACCCACAAGTTATCCACAGCTGGGGATAACAGCCGGCGCATCGGAGCCGCAACCCCCTCTGCCGGGCCATGAGCCGGGTTAAATCCCGCGGATGCTCAGACCATCAAGTTATTAACACTGTGAATAACCCTGTTGAAACACACACCGCGGCCGTCCCACGGCCCGTCGCGACCTGCCGCCGCCGCGCGCGGGCCCTGTGGGGGCGACGGCGCTGGGAGAACGTCGGGGAGAAGCGGCGCCGCCTGGAGGTCCTGAGGCACCGGTCCTGGTGTGCCCGTGGCACCGGTCCTGGTGTGCCCGTGGCACCGTTCTGTGGAGTACTCCCTGTGGTGCCCGCGGCGCACGGCCGGAACAGGGCTGGTGCCGCCCGGC
This sequence comes from Microbacterium sp. Bi128, assembly GCF_918698205.1. Lineage (NCBI taxonomy): Bacteria > Bacillati > Actinomycetota > Actinomycetes > Micrococcales > Microbacteriaceae > Microbacterium > Microbacterium sp. Bi128. The sequence goes on from NZ_CAKKMM010000373.1 coordinate 2,649, forward strand.
GCCAGGCAACAGGGCCTGGGCCTGGGCGGGCACAGTTGTCCACTTACTCACAGGGCAACCCACAGAAGTTATCCACAGGTGTGGAGATCGGGTCGGCAGCATCGCCTGCAAGCTGGATAATCGCCAGCCCGGGCGGTCAGAACCGGGTCGTCACAGTGAACTACACGCTTGTAAGTTATTAACAATGTGGATAACCGCTGTGGAAAACTCTCGGATCCGCACCTGTGATTCAGGTTCGGGGCGCGGCCCGGGTGTACAGGGGGAAAGACCCACAAAGCGGAGGGAACAGCCAAGGAACACCAGCGAGGGAAACACTGCAAAAGAGTGAAGGGGCCGGGCGTTCAATTCCGGCCGGTTACGGCCGATTGCGGCCGGGGACTTCGGCAGGAGCGGGCTAAGCGCCGGCGCCGGCCATCCGCACGACGGACACGGCGATCACCAGGGCCAGGACCACCGCGAGGCCGATGGCCTGCAGCAGGGTCTGCCGCGGGCCGCGGGGGGTGTAGGCAATCACGGCGGCGCTCAGGGCGCCGGTGACGAGGCCGCCAAGATGGGCCTGCCAGGCGATCTGCGGGACCATGAAGCCGATGACGCCGTTGATGGCAATCAGGACCAGGAGCTGGCGGACTTCGCCGCCGCGCTGGCGCTGGACCACCAGCAGGGCGCCGAACAGGCCGAAGATGGCGCCGGAGGCGCCGACGAGGCCCACCGGGCCGTTCAGCGGATACACCGGGGTCAGCAGGAGGAAGCCGACGGAGCCTCCGACGGCCGAGAGCAGGTAGATGGCCAGGAAGCGGGCGTGGCCCAGCAGCGGCTCGAGGATCTGGCCGAATATCCACAGCGTGTACATGTTCAGGACGATGTGGAGCAGGAATCCCTGCGAGTGCAGGAACGCCGAGGTGAGCATCCGCCACGGTTCAACGCCGGTCAGGGCGGGAGCGTAGGCCAGTTGCTGGTAAATCCCGTCGTTGGGGACTATCCACTGCAGCGCATAGACAAGGGCACACAGCGCGATGATCACGTAAGTGACCACGGGTTTGCCGGCGGTCACGGCGCCGCCGTAGACGGTCCTGACGGCCGGCGTCGTGCGCTTGGTTTCGTTGACACAGTCAACGCATTGGAATCCGACGGCGGCCGCCCGCTGGCAGTCGGGGCACGCAGGGCGCCCGCACCGCTGGCAACGCACATAGGCGGGCCGGTCCGGGTGTCTGGGGCATACCGGGACCTCTGCGGACGGCTCTGCCGCCGGAATTCCGTAGCTCATGGTGGTGGGTTAGAGCTTTTCGATGTCAATGCTGTTAATGGTGACATCCTCGACGGGGCGGTCGCCCATGCCGGTGCGGACGCCTTCGATCGCGTCGACGACCTTCTTGGATTCGTCATCGGCGACCTCACCGAAGATGCTGTGCTTGCCCTGCAGCCAGCCGGTGGGGATGGTGGTGATGAAGAACTGCGAGCCGTTGGTGCCGCGGCCCATCTGGACGCCGGCGTTGGCCATGGCCAGCTTGTACGGCTCGTTGAAAGTCAGTTCCGGGTGGATCTCATCGTCGAACTTGTAGCCCGGTCCACCGGTGCCGCGGCCCAGCGGATCGCCGGCCTGGATCATGAAGTCCTTGATGATGCGGTGGAAGATGGTGCCGTTGTAGAG
>NZ_CAKKMM010000374.1:0-4288 GCF_918698205.1 Microbacterium sp. Bi128
CCGTGGCAGGGTTCTGCTCGCCCTTGCGGCCAATCAGCACGGACTCCGAATTCAGGATCGGCTCGCCGAAGATCTCCATGCCGGCGGCCTTGAGCGTGGTGCCGGTCTCGACGACGTCGGCAATCGCGTCGGCGACGCCGAGGCGGACGGAGGATTCCACGGCGCCGTCAAGGCGGACCACCTTGGCGTTGATGCCGCGCGCGGCCAGGTAGCCGCGCAGCAGTCCGTCGTAGCTCGTGGCCAGGCGCTTGCCCTCGAGCTCGGCGACCGTGGTGAAGTCGCCGACCGGGCCGGCGAAGCGGAAGGTGGAAGCGGCGAAGCCCAACGGCAGCAGCTCCTCAGCCTCGACCTCCGCGTCGAGCAGCAGGTCGCGGCCGGTGATGCCGACGTCGAGCGTTCCCTGGCCCACGTACACAGCAATGTCGCGCGGGCGGAGGAAGAAGAACTCAATGTCGTTGTCCGGGTCCACCATGACAAGCTCGCGGGTGTCGCGGCGCTGGCGGTAGCCTGCCTCGGCCAGCATGGCCGCGGCAGCTTCGGACAGGGATCCCTTGTTCGGGACGGCAACTCTAAGCATGGGAAAAGTCTCTCTTGGGTGTGGAAGTCTCTGTTGGGGCACATCGGCCACGCGGTGCACGGGCTCCGCCAGCGAAGTCATGGCGGTGTCCGGTGCGGGCGCGGCTACAGATGCTTGTAGACGTCTTCCAGGGTGAGTCCTTTGGCGAGCATCAGAACCTGCACGTGGTAGAGCAGCTGGGAAATTTCCTCGGCGGCGGCCTCATCGGATTCATACTCCGCAGCCATCCAAACCTCGGCTGCTTCCTCCACGACCTTCTTGCCGATGCCGTGGACTCCGGAATCCAGTTCGGCGACGGTGCGGGAGCCCTCCGGGCGGACGGCTGCCTTTTCACTCAGTTCTGCGAACAGCGACTCGAAATTCTTCACGCCCCCAAGCCTACTTGCTCCCGGCGCGGGAACGCCCGCCGGGGCGTTGCATGACGGCGGAGATGTGAGGCACTGCATATCCAACACGGCCAGCGAGGCCGGCACACTCAGCCGGCGCGGGCGGCCAGGGAGGCGCCCGCACCGGCTTTGGCTGCAGCCTGGCGGCTCAGCCGAACTGCTTGAGGGTCACTGCCGTGGCCAGGGCAGCGGTAACGGCCTCGTGACCCTTGTCCTCGGTGGATCCCGGCAAGCCTGCCCGGTCGATCCCCTGCTGCTCGGTATCGCACGTCAGCACGCCGAAGCCCACGGGAACCCCGGTGCGGACGCTGACCTCGGTCAGGCCCAGGGTGGCCGCCTCGCAGACATATTCGAAGTGCGGAGTGCCGCCCCGGATGACGACGCCGAGCGCCACGACGGCGTCGAAGTGCGGTGCCAGCCGGGCGGCCGCGACCGGGAGCTCAAACGTGCCCGGCACGCGCAGGACGGTCGGCTCATTGATGCCGGCGTCCTTCGCGGCGCGCAGGGCGCCGTCGAGCAGTCCGTCCATGATCTGGGTATGCCAGCTCGCGGCCACAATGGCCAGCTTGAGCCGTGAGGTTTCTTCCGGCTTGAAGGTGCTGAGGTCGATCTGGGGGGCGCCGTGGCCGCTCATAGGGTATTCCTTGCTGTTGAGTCTGGTGGTCGTGTTGCTGCCCGGTCAGTCCTGGTCGTGCTCGAATCCGGACAGGCCGGCGGCCGGAGCCGGTTCAACGTCCAGGACCAGGCGGTGGTCCATCCGGTCCTTCTTCGTCTGCAGGTAGCGGATGTTCTGCTCCCGGGAGGGGACCTCCGTGGGGACCATCTCCACCACCTTGACGCCTGCCTGCGCGAGCCGGTCCTGCTTGTCCGGGTTGTTGCTCAGCAGCCGGATCTCGTGGAGACCCATCTCCGCGAGGATCTGGGCCGCGGCCTTGTAGCAGCGTGCGTCGACCGGCAGCCCGAGCTGTTCGTTGGCCTCCACGGTGTCAAAACCGGCCTCCTGCAGGGCGTAGGCCTTCATCTTGTTCGCCAGGCCGATCCCGCGGCCCTCCTGGCCGCGCAGGTACAGCAGGGTGCCGCCGAGTTCGTTGATCAGCTCGAGCGCATAGGCCAGCTGCTCGCCGCAGTCGCAGCGGTAGGAGCCAAACACATCGCCGGTGAGGCACTCCGAATGGAGGCGGACCAGCGGTGGCTGGCCGTCAACCGGCGCCATCGGTGAACTGACGGCCAGATGCTCCGCGCCGGTGTCGAGGTCGGTCCAGGCCTGTGCCACGAAGTCGCCGAAGGCGGTGGGCAGCTGGACGATGGGTCCAGCGCTGACCGGATGCGGTTGACGGGCCATGGCCGTCTCTTCTCGGGTCTCCGAAGTCGTCACTATTTCTCCTCCATCAGACAGGGTCCGCTGCGTGGCTGCCGTGCTGTTCCGCTTCAAGATACGCCACCAGATCCGCAATCGAAATCAGGGGGCAGCCATGCTCGATGGCGAAGCCGCGCAATCCGTCCAGCCGCATCATTTCTCCGTTGTCGTACACCAGCTCTGCTATCACGCCCACGGGCTCCAGGCCCGCGAGCCGGCACAGGTCCACGGCCGCTTCGGTGTGGCCGGGACGTTCCCGCACTCCCCCCTTAACGGCGCGGAGGGGAAAAACATGCCCGGGACGGGTCAAGGAATTTGGCCGGCTTTGCGGGTCGGCCAGGATCCGGGCTGTCAGGGCGCGGTCCGTGGCGGAAATTCCGGTGCTGACACCCACGGCGGCGTCACAGGACACGGTGTAGGCGGTGCCCTTCGCGTCTTCGTTGATTGCCACCATTGGCGGCAGCGCCAGGGCGTCGGCCCTGTCGGCGTCGAGCGGTACGCAGATCACGCCGGAGCTGTAGCGGACTGTCCAGCCCATCAGCGCGGGGGTGGCGTGCTCGGCGGCGAAAATGATGTCGCCTTCGTTCTCGCGGTCCTCGTTGTCCACCACCAGGACGGGCCGCCCGGCTGCCATGGCGCTGATGGCGTCCTCGATCGGATCGAGGCCTGCACGCCCGGTGCCGGCAGCGGCGGTACGGAGCACCCCGGCCACATCATGGCCGGGCTGGTCCGTGACCCGGCTCATTTCGCGGCCCCGTCCGTGAGGGCGGCTTCTCCGGCGGAACCTTCGGCTGCCCTGTGCGCGGCGGGCGACGAACCGCCGGCAAAGGACAGCAGGCGTTCGGTGTACTTCGCCAGGACGTCGACTTCGAGGTTTACATGGCCGCCGGGTGTCTTCTGGCCCAGGCCGGTCTCGGCCAGGGTGGTCGGGATGAGCCCTACTTCAAACCAGGGCGCCGGATCGTTGGCCGGGCTGACTGCCGTGACGGTGAGGGAGACGCCGTCGACGGCGATGGATCCCTTTTCGGCGATGTACCGGGCCAGCCCGGCCGGCACCGCGAACCGCAGCCGGTCCCAGTTGCCAAGCCCCTCGCGCTCCACGAGCTGGCCGACGCCGTCGACGTGGCCCTGGACCACGTGGCCGTCCAACCGTCCCCCGGCGGGGACGCAGCGTTCCAGGTTGACGGGATCGCCCGCAGTGAGTTCTCCGATCGTGCTGCGGACCAAGGTCTCGCCCATAACGTCAACGCTGAAGTCTCTGCCGTCGATCTGCGTGGCGGTGAGGCAGACGCCGTTGACCGCTATGGAACCGCCCAGGGCGAGACCGTCCGTGGTGCCGGGTGCGTGGAGCCGTACGGTGGCGCTGCTGTCCCCGTTGCGCTCAATGGACAGCACCTTTCCCTGCTCGGCGATAATTCCGGTAAACATCAATTGCCTCCTGCGGCGGTGTCCGCGCCGGTGCGGTGCGGGGTGGTATCGGATGAAGTAGGGCTGGCGGCCGGGTCAGCCTCATCGGCCGGGGCGGCCGGGCGAAGATGGAGCCGGAGGTCGCGGCCGAGGACCTGGACGGCGCCGCCGGATGCCGGGTCCCATTCCCAGCGCTGGGCATCGGCCAGGGTGGTGATGCCGAGGTCGTCCAGGGCGGCGGTGCCGGAGCCGAGCAGTGTGGGCGCCAGGTAGACGATGAGTTCGTCGACCAGGCCGGCGGCCAGGAAAGCGCTCAGGATCCGGGAGCCGCCCTCCACCATGAGGTGCCGGACGCCGTGTGCGAACAGCTGGTCCAGGGCCTCGCGCGGGTCGCGGGTGGCCAGGTGCAGGACGTTACCGTCGGCTCCGTGGATGGCGGCGTCGTCGGGAATGCCCCGGTACCCCATCACGGCGCGGAGCGGCTGTTTGCCTTCTGCTTCGCCGTCGCCGTTCCGGGCGGTGGGCCGGGGGTTGTCGATCAGGACCGTCTGGGTGCCCACC
>NZ_CAKKMM010000375.1:0-4276 GCF_918698205.1 Microbacterium sp. Bi128
GTTCGGCAGGCACCAGCACTTCCCGGGGCAACCTGCCCTGGAGCCCGGCTTCCTCGCCGTAGACCTGCTGGAGCAGGTGTTCGACCAGTTCCGGGGTGGTGGAGTCCTCGACCTTTTCCACCACCCAGCCGCGCTGGCCGCGGATCCGTCCGCCCCGGACGTGGAAGACCTGCACGGCGGCCTCGAGCTCGTCTTCGTGCAGGGCGAAGACGTCGGCGTCCGTGCCCTCGGCCAGGACGACGGCGTTACGTTCGAAGACCTTCTTAAGCGCCACGATGTCGTCCCGGAGCCGGGCCGCGCGTTCGTAGTCGAGCTCAGCAACTGCCGCGGCCATCTCCCGTTCCAGCCGGTTGACGAAAGGCTTGGCTTCGCCGCCCATGAACGTGCAGAAGTCCTCGGCCAGGGCGCGGTGGTCCGCGGCGGAGATCCGGCCGACGCACGGCGCGGAACATTTGTCGATGTAGCCGAGCAGGCAGGGCCGGCCGCTGGCTTCGGCGCGCTTCAACACCCCGGCGCTGCAGCTGCGGACCGGGAACACCCGCAGCAGGGTGTCCATGGTGTCCCGGATCGCGCCGGCGGTGTAGGGGCCGAAGTACCGGGTCCCCTTGCGCCGGTCGCCGCGCAGCACCTGGACGCGCGGGTACTTCTCCCCCATCGTCACGGCGAGGTACGGGTAGCTTTTGTCGTCCCTGAACATCACGTTGAAGCGGGGCGTGAATTCTTTGATCCAGGTGTATTCCAGCTGCAGCGACTCGAGTTCGCTGCCCACCACGGTCCATTCGACGCTGCTGGCCGTGTGGACCATGGCATAGGTTTTGGGCATGAGCCCGGCGGGGTTGGCGAAATAGGTGTTCAGCCGGGCACGGAGGTTCTTGGCCTTGCCGACGTAGATGACCCGGCCGTGCGGATCGCGGAAGCGGTACACGCCCGGATTGGTCGGAATTTCACCCGTCTGGGGTCGGTAACTCGCTGGATCTGCCACACATCAAGTCTACTGAGCCGCCGGCGGTGCCGTTGCACGTGCACCGCCGCATGCCCGGCGGATCCAGGGGGGCCGGGAGCCGCGCGCTATTCGGCCGACTTGCTCTGGTTGTAGCTGGTGGAGCGTTCCTGGCCGCTCAGGTCTGCGATTGCGTCCATGATGCGGTCCGTGACCTGGCGGCGGGCCGGCAGGGAATGGTCCGGTCCGGTCTTCTCGAAGTACAGCGGCTCGCCGACCTTCATGGTGAAGTGCTGCGGTTTGACGGACTTGCTGTCCGCGGGCTGCAAGTGTTCGGTGCCGATCAGGCCCACCGGGATTACGGGCGCGCCGGTGGTGAGGGCCAGCCAGCCGACGCCGGTGCGGCCGCGGTACAGGATGCCGTCGCGGGAGCGGGTGCCTTCGGGATAGATGCCCACGCCCTTGCCGGAGTCGAGGATGTCCAGCAGCGTTTTCAGCGCCTGGACGCTCGCCGCCTGCTCGCCGCGTTCCACCGGAATGGAGCCGACGGCCTCGAAGAAGGACTTCATGGCCTTGCCTTTGATGCCGCCGGTGGTGAAGTATTCAGCCTTCGCGAAGAAGGCCACGGGCCGCGGCATGAGGGCCTGGACGATCACGCTGTCCAGGAACGAGAGGTGGTTCGGGGCGACAATGAACGGCCCATCCTTGGGCACGTTTTCCAGGCCGATGACCGTGGGACGGCACGTGGTGGTTACAAGCCCCCGCGTGGTCCAGCGGATTGCGTCAAACATTGCCATCGGTGTGCACCTCGTTCAGGGCTGTGGTTCCCGGGCGTTCGGAGAGCCGGTTAATCGTCGCGTGAAGCGCCGTGGTGTTGTGCACGATCTCGACGGCACCGGCCGCGTGCAGTTCGCCGTCAGGCGCAAACCCCCAGCCTACGCCGATGCAGTCCAGTCCGTTCGCAGCGGCCCCGGCGACGTCCTGTGCCCGGTCCCCCACCATCACGGCCCGGCCGGCGGCCGCAGGGTCCGCGGCAGCGAGGTCTGAGAGCGCGGCGGCGACGATGCCGGCCTTACCTTCGGGAACGGAGCCTTCGGGGGCGGAGCCCGTTCCGGGGCTGGCGGCCTCGTCGGCGGCGGAGCCCCGGATGCTGTGGAAGAGCCCGGCGATGCCGTGATGCGCCAGTACAATGCGGGCAAGCCCTTCCGGCTTCTGGGTCGCGACGGCGATGGGCCGGCCCGCGGCGACGAAGTCCTCGAGGAGGCCGCGGATTCCCGGGTACAGCCTGCTCTGCGCGATTCCCGTGGATGCGTAGTGCGCGCGGTAGATGCGGATGGCGTCTTTCAGCTGTGCGGCAGGAACGCCGGCGATTTCCGTCAGGGAATGGCTGAGCTTGGGCCCAATCATGGCGTCCATCCGGGACTTGTCCGGAACCGGCAGGCCAAGCTCGGTGAGGGCCGCGGCGATACCGTCGGTTATACCCCCGGCGGGATCGACAAGAGTGCCGTCAAGGTCAAAGATTACGGGCACTGTTGTATGCGTCACCGGCTTAGTTTCTCATGAGTGTGCGGTTGCCAGAAATTCGCATGCTCCTTCAGGAATACATCGGGAATACATCAGGGACTACATCACGCGATACATCAGCGGATACATCCGGTGGAGACGTCCCTGTGGGCGGGGACGCGTGCGGCGGAAGCTTACCTGGCCCGCCGCACGGTCCCTGGCGGCCGGTGTTCAGGCGAGGAGCTCGGCGAGGAACGCGGCCGTGTGGCTCTCGCTCGACTTGGCCACCTGCTCGGGGGTGCCGGAGGCGACCACACGGCCGCCACCGGACCCGCCGTCGGGGCCAAGGTCCACGATCCAGTCGGCGCTCTTGATGACGTCGAGGTTGTGTTCGATCGTGATCACCGTGTTGCCCTTCTCCACGAGGCCCTGGAGCACCATGAGGAGCTTGCGGATGTCCTCGAAGTGCAGGCCCGTCGTGGGCTCGTCCAGGACGTAGACGCTGCGGCCGTTGGAGCGTTTCTGAAGCTCGGCTGCGAGCTTCACGCGCTGGGCCTCGCCGCCGGAGAGCGTGGTGGCGGGCTGGCCCAACCGGACGTAGCCAAGGCCGACGTCGACGAGCGTGTTGAGGTGCCGAGCGATCGGCGAGAAGGCCGCGAAGAACTCGGCCCCTTCCTCGATGGGCATGTTCAGCACGTCCGCGATGGTCTTGCCCTTGTAGTGGACCTCCAGGGTTTCGCGGTTGTACCGGGCGCCGTGGCAGACCTCGCAGGGGACGTAGACGTCCGGCAGGAAGTTCATCTCGATCTTCAGGGTGCCGTCGCCGGAGCAGGCCTCGCAGCGGCCGCCCTTGACGTTGAAGGAGAACCGGCCCGGGAGGTAGCCGCGGACTTTGGCCTCGGTGGTCTCGGCGAAGAGCTTGCGGATGTTGTCGAACACGCCGGTGTAAGTGGCCGGGTTCGAGCGCGGGGTGCGGCCGATCGGGCTCTGGTCGACGTGCACCACCTTGTCCAGGTGTTCGAGGCCCTGGACGGACTTGTGCCTGCCGGCCACCTGCTTGGCGCCGTTGAGCTTGTTGGCGAGCACCTTGTAGAGGATCTCGTTGACCAGGGTGGACTTGCCCGAGCCGCTGACGCCGGTGACGGCGGTGAAGAGGCCCAGCGGGAAACTGGCGTCGATGTTCAGGAGGTTGTTCTCCTTCGCCCCGACCACCTTGAGCTCGCGCTTCTTGTCGTATTTGCGCCGCTTCTTCGGGATCTCGATTTTCCGCCGGCCGGAGAGGTAGTCGCCGGTGAGCGAATCCGTGTTTTCCAGCAGCTCTTGGTAGGACCCGGAATGGACCACCATGCCGCCGTGCTCGCCGGCGCCCGGTCCGATGTCCACCACCCAGTCGGCCTCGTGGATGGTGTCCTCGTCATGCTCCACGACGATCAGGGTGTTGCCGAGGTCCCGGAGCCGGGTGAGTGTCTCGATCAGGCGGCGGTTGTCCCGCTGGTGCAGGCCGATCGAGGGCTCGTCGAGGACGTACAGCACGCCCACGAGGCCGGAGCCGATCTGGGTGGCCAAACGGATGCGCTGGGCTTCGCCGCCGGACAGGGTGCCGGAGGGCCGCTCCAGGTTCAGGTACTCGAGTCCGACGTCGAGGAGGAAGGTCAGGCGGGCCTGGATCTCCTTGAGGACCTGGTGGGCGATCTGGGCCTCGCGGCCGGTGAGGACGAGGTTTTCGAGGAAGTCGGCGCATTCCCGCATGGGCAGCGCGGCGACCTCGGCGATTGACTTGCCGTTGATCAGCACCGAGAGCGACCCAGGGTTCAGCCGGGCACCGTTGCAGGC
>NZ_CAKKMM010000376.1:0-4268 GCF_918698205.1 Microbacterium sp. Bi128
TTCTTGCCATAGATGTCCGGGACCAGCACGGTGGCGATGTCCTGCACCGTGGCCGGTTTGGACTGGAAAGGCCCGCCGTGCGGATAGCCGGCAAAGGCCGCAGCGCTGCCGGACGGCAGGTCGGCAGCCAGCGCCAGGGGTTCCGAGCGCAGACCGTCAACGGCCACGACGGCGAGGTCGTGCTGGGAGTCAAAGTACACAACGCGCCCAGGCAGTGCGCGGCCACCGGGCGTTTCCACCACTGGTTCGTCGACCCCGGCGACCACATGGGCGTTGGTCACCACGCGCCCGGGGGCGACCACGAAGCCTGTTCCGGTCTGGTTTTGGCCGCACTGGTAGGCGGTTCCGGCGATCTTGAGCACTGACGCGGCGGCCTTGTTCAGCGCCGGCGTGTCCGTGCTGGTGTCCGGAACGGCAACGGACTGGCTCTGGCCGAAGCCGTCCAGCAGCGTGGGGATTCCCTCGCCGATCACGGCGGAACGCAGCTGCGCCATTGATGCCTTGACCGGCATCGGCGTCACGCCGTCGATGAACCTGATGACTTTGGATTCCGCGAGCTGCTGGGACACGAACGGCACACCCAGGGCCCCGATGCTGAACGCCAGCATCGACATCACAAGGGCGGACACCACCACGTTCACGCCCCCGCCCACGAGGCGGTCCGCCGCCCGCAGGGGGCTGAACGGGACCACGCTGCGGATTCGCCGCCCGATCATGGTGCCGAGGCCGTTGCCCACGATCATCAGAAGGACCGCCGTGGCAACGATCGCCGTCAGGCGCCAGCCGCTGTCCTCCACGAGGCCGCTGACGATGGGCACGGAGACGAAGGCGGCGACGGCGCCTGCCGCGAATCCCGCGATGCCTCCGAGCGTCACAAGGAAGCCGTTGCGAAGACCGTGGATCAGGTAGGACAAGAGCGCCACAACCAACAGCAGGTCCAAAATGGTCAAGCCAAACACCGGGGCTCCTCACAGACAGTTCAGCGACGATTCTACCGGTGTAAGCTGAACGTTTGCCGACCGGCCGCCAGCCTGCACAGGGATCTGCGCGGACTTCCCGAGCCGTGCGCTTTCGGCCCCTCCGGGCGTTTCCGTGCCAACTACGTCACAGAAGCTCCAAAATTCTGAAACAATGGCTGAAGCGCCCCAGCCGACACAGCTAGTCAGGAGATTTCATGGATATCGAGGTATTGCGCCGCGCACCCCTTTTCGCCACGCTCGACGACGAGGCGTTCCGTCTGCTGACGGACGAACTTACCGAGGTGGACCTTTCACGCGGTGCCTCGGTATTCCGGGAAGGCGACCAGGGTGACCAGCTTTACTTCATCGTCTCCGGCAAGGTGAAGCTCGGCCGCACGTCGCCGGACGGCCGCGAATCACTGCTGGCCATCCTCGGCCCGGGCGAGCTTTTCGGCGAAATGGCGCTGTTCGACCCCAGCCCGCGCACGGCCACGGCAACTGCCGTTTCCGAGACGCGTCTCGCCGGCCTGAAGAACGAGAGCCTCAACGCGCTGCTGCGCACCCGCCCCGAGGTCTCGGCCCAGCTGCTGCAGGCCTTGGCACGCCGCCTGCGCCGCACCAACGATTCCCTTTCCGACCTCGTCTTCTCCGACGTGCCGGGCCGTGTGGCCAAGGCGCTGCTGGATCTGGCCGACCGCTTCGGCCGCCCGGCGACCGACGGCGTCCTGGTCGCCCACGAACTGACGCAGGAGGAGCTCGCACAGCTGGTTGGCGCCTCCCGTGAAACGGTCAACAAGGCCCTCGCAGAATTCGTGCAGCGCGGCTGGCTGCGACTGGAAGCGCGCGCCGTCGTCATCCTTGACATGCAGCGCCTGCGCCAGCGTTCCCGCTAGGGATCCCCAGCAGCAACCACGAAGGCCGGCCCCGGAAACGGGACCGGCCTTCTGCCGTTAATCTTCTGCCGTTAATTCGCGGTGGCGGTTTCGGGCTGGTTGTCCGCGGGACATGTCCACTGGTGCGGATCGGGGCGGAGCATGTCCCCGGGCCGGCAGGCAGCACGAAGGGACATGTCCCGCCCCGGCTGCAACGACTGGACATAATGCCACTATGTCCACCTGTCAGGTCCACCGGAGGGCATGTCCCGGGCCGGCACGCGGCACGAAGGAACATGTCCAGTGCTCAGGAGCAGGGCGGGGCATGTCCCGGGAATCGCCCGGCCCCCGCCCAAGCCAAGCCCTAACAGGCTGCCCGCATGGAGTCAGCCTTCCGTGGCGTCGGCGCTCCCCGGGCCTAGCGTTCCCGCTGCGGTTCGCCGGCGATCGTTTTGGCTGCTTCGACTTCAAGCATGAGCCGGCCGTCTTCCTCGACCAGCTTCGGCTGGTACACGTGGGCCTTGCGCTTGTAGCTGAGGTAGGCGATGCAGCCGTTGGCCTTGGCCATCTTCTCAAGCATGATCTCCGAGCCAGGGACCAGGAGTTCGCCCAGGGTCCGGCCGACGGTGTTCTCCCGCCCTACCTCGTCACCCAGCACGGTGCTGTCCCGCTCGCTCACGACTTTCCGGACGCACACCCAGCGGCCCCAGACGCCCTTGCTGGCCAGCAGCGAGGGCTGCTGGTTCACGGGCACGGTGGCGGCAAAGTAGCGGGTAATGAACCGGCGGTGCGCGAAGTCGGGGCTGAGCCAGTTCACCAGGGGTTTGAGCAGGTCAGGGCGCAGCGAGAGCCCTCGCTTGGCGAGCAGGTCGGTGAAGGATTTCTCCTGCTCGGCCACGGCTTCGCGGGCGCGCATCCAGTCGGCGCTGGAGGTCAGCTCCACCGTGGTGGACAGGTCGGGGCCGGCCAGCAGGATGCCGGTCTCCTCAAACAGTTCACGGATGGCACCGACGACGTGTCGGCGCGCCAGCCCGACGTCGGACGTCCCCATCTGCTCAGCCCAGTGCTGGGGTGAGGGGCCCAGCCAGCCGACGGCGTCGTCGTCGGTGGATTCCAGCGATCCGCCGGGGAAGGCGAGGACACCGAGCGGGGAGGACCCCGTCCGGTAGCCGAGCCAGGTCTCCAGGCCCGTGGGCGAATCCCGCAGCAGGATCACGGAGGAGGCCAAACGGGGCGCGCGGGGCGTCCGCTCACCGTGTTCAATCCAGCTGCGGGCTGCTCCCTCAAGATCCGGGGGCAGGACGAACAGGCGGCGTTCTAACTGAGGCAACGAAGTAACCGGTCTACTAGGCGAATTCAGCGATCAGTTCGACTTCGACGGGCGAGTCGAGCGGCAGAACAGATACGCCGACGGCGGAACGTGCGTGCTGGCCGGCGTCGCCGAGGACCTGGCCCAGCAGCTCCGAGGCGCCGTTGATGACACCGGGCTGGCCGGTGAAGGAAGGGTCGGAGGATACAAATCCGACAACCTTGACGATCCGCGTGATGCGGTCGAGGTCGCCGATCACACTCTTGACGGCGGCCAGGGCGTTGACGGCGCAGACGGCAGCGTAGGCCTTCGCGTCCTCCGGGGACACCGTGGATTCGTCGGAGGCGCCCGCCGAACCGGTGGAAACCTTTCCGGTGGCCTCAAGCTTGCCGTTGATGAACGGCAGCTGCCCGGAGGTGTAGACGTGGTTGCCGGAAATCACGGCCGGAACATACGCCGCGACCGGAGCAGCGACGTCGGGGAGCGTCAGGCCCAGCTCCGCGAGGCGCTGTTCGACGGCGGACGACGCGCCCGCGCCGGCCGTGGGGCTCGCTGCGCCGGCCGTGTTTTCGGAGATGTTTTCCGCGCCCGCCGGCGTGGCCGGAACGGCTTCTGAGGGGGTGTTCATGGCTACTGCTTCTCCCGCTTCAGGTAGGCAACCAGGCCGTTTCCATCGGGTCCCGGAACAACCTGGACGAGCTCCCAGCCGTCGTCGCCCCACTGGTCCAGGATCTGCTTTGTGGCGTGAATAATGAGCGGAATCGTGGCGTACTCCCATTTGGTCATGACATAAAGCCTAGTCGTTGCCGGTAAAGTGGAAAACATGGCGACTGGCAAGAACCCTTTATTCGACACGGCCACCACCCTCGGAAAGATCTTTCTTTTCCTGGGCGTGAGCGCTATTTGCGGTGTCCTGGTGGCGGGCCTCCTGGTCCCCGCGGCGGCCGTCTCGGGCAGTGCGGCGAGCGGTTCGATCCAGTTTTTTGACACGCTCCCCGCTGAGCTGAAGGTCGATCCGCCGAGCCAGTCGACCACGATCCTGGCGTCCGACGGCAGCCCGATCGCGAACCTCTACGCGGAAAACCGCACCCGTGTTTCGCTGGACCAGATGTCTCCGCACATCAAGGA
>NZ_CAKKMM010000377.1:0-4263 GCF_918698205.1 Microbacterium sp. Bi128
GACGTACTGAGCCACCGCGGGCGATTTCAGCAGCGTGCGCAGGTTGTCCTCCTGCTCCGGCGTCGCCGGACCGGTGGCGCAGCCGGGCGCCGTCGAACCGTCACTGCAGAGGAAGATGGCCACCTGGACTTTGTCGTACCAGTAGCCCTTCATCTGGTTGATCTGCAGCTGCAGCATGCCGGCGGCGCCGACGAAGGTCAGCGACACGAAGGTCACCAGGATCACGGAGATCACCATGGACAGGTTGCGGCGCAGGCCGCTGCCGATCTCGCCCAGGACGAATGCAAGCCTCACGCCTGGCCCTCCCCTGCGGTGCGGAACTCGGCGCGGGCTTCGGCACGCGAGCCGGCCCGGGGCGGGATAACTTGCGGCTGTTCGTCCCGTCCGCTGGCGTCGCGCAGGCGGCGCGACTGGCCCACGACGGGAATCATGGAGGTGTAGAGGGCCTTGGCCTCGTCGCGGATCACAACCCCGTTCTTCAGTTCCACCACCCGTTTGCGCATTTCGTTGACGATGTCATCGTCGTGCGTGGCCATCACCACGGTGGTGCCGTTCTGGTTGATCTTGTCCAGCACGCCCATGATGCCCATCGAGGTGGTGGGGTCCAGGTTTCCGGTCGGCTCGTCGGCCAGCAGGATGCCGGGGCGGTTCACGACGGCGCGGGCGATCGCCACGCGCTGCTGCTCGCCGCCGGAGAGTTCGTGCGGGAGACGGTTTTCTTTGCCTTCCAGCCCGACGGTCTTCAGGACCTCGGGGACGGTGTCGCGGATGACGCTGCGGCTCTTGCCGATGACCTGCATGGCGAAGGCGACGTTGGCGAAGACGGTCTTCTGCGGCAGCAGGCGGAAGTCCTGGAAGACGACGCCGATTCCGCGGCGCAGGCGCGGCACGCGCCAGCTGGAGATGTTCGCGACGTTCTGGCCGGCCACGTAGACGGCGCCGGAGGAGGCGCGGTCCTCTTTGAGGACCAGGCGCAGGAAGGTCGATTTGCCGGAGCCGGAGGCGCCGACGAGGAAGGCGAATTCGCCACGGTCGATCTCAAGGTTGATCGAATCCAGCGCCGGCCGCGCCTTCTGGTCATAGACCTTGGTGACATTTTCGAAACGGATCATGGCCCTTAGTACCCTGCAGGACATGGCCGCGAGGGCCCGGTTCTGCTGCCGGCGCAAGGGCTTTCGTTTGGGGGAAGTAGAGCTCCGGCCCCTCGACTATACGCACGGGTAACGGCGGAACCGCCGGAACGGCGGGGCGTGTCGCACGATTGTCAGCGACCTCCCAGTGGAGGTGCCCGGCCGGGCACCGGGCTTACTTCTCGGCGTTGCGGTTGTCCGTCCGCCAGCGGATGCCGGCGTCGATGAAGTCGTCGATTTCGCCGTCGAACACGGCCGAGGTGTTGCCGACCTCGTGCTCGGTGCGGAGGTCCTTGACCATCTGGTACGGGTTCAGGACGTAGGAGCGCATCTGGTCGCCCCACGAGGCTTTGACGTCGCCGGCGAACGCCTTCTTCTCGGCGTCCTCCTGTTCCTTCTTCAGCAGCAGGAGCCGGGACTGCAGCACCCGGAGGGCGGCGGCGCGGTTCTGCAGCTGCGATTTTTCATTCTGCATGGACACCACGGTGCCGGTGGGGATGTGGGTCAGGCGCACCGCGGAGTCGGTGGTGTTGACCGACTGGCCGCCGGGGCCGGAGGAACGGAAGACGTCCACGCGGATCTCGTTGTCCGGGATGTCGATCGAGTCCGTCTGCTCGATCAGCGGGATCACTTCCACGGCCGCGAATGAGGTCTGGCGGCGGCCCTGGTTGTCGAACGGGCTGATCCGGACCAGGCGGTGGGTGCCGGCCTCGACGCTGAGCGTGCCGAAGGCGTACGGCGCCTTGACCTCGAACGTGGCGGACTTCAGCCCGGCTTCTTCGGCATAGGAGGTATCCATGATGGTGGTCGGGTAGCCATGGCGTTCGGCCCAGCGCAGGTACATGCGCAGCAGCATTTCGGCGAAGTCCGCCGCGTCCACGCCACCGGCGCCGGCGCGGATGGTCACCACGGCTTCGCGCTCGTCGAACTCGCCGGAGAGCAGGGTGACGACTTCAAGGTCGGCCAGCGCCTTGCGGACCGATTCGAGTTCCGCGGCGGCGTCGGCCATGGAGTCGGCGTCGTCCTCGTCCTGGCCGAGTTCCACGAGGACCTCGAGGTCGTCGATCCTGGCCACGAGCTTGTTGAGCCGCTCGAGCTCGGTCTGCTTGTGCGAGAGCTTCGAGGTGATGACCTGCGCCGCGGCGGGGTCGTCCCACAGATTGGGTTCACCGGCCCGCTCGCTGAGCTCGGCGATGTCTTCCTTGAGCGCCTCGACGTTCGAGACGTTCTCGATGGACGTGTAGGTGGCCCGCAGTGCGCGGATTTCAGCGGGAAAATCAATGTTTGCCATGGTTTTTTAAGCCTACGCTATGTGTCCTAGCCGCCCGACCCTGCCGGTTGCCCTGTCATTTTGGGTTGCCCGATAGCTGGTTGCCCCATCACTTTGGGTTGCCTGACGGCCTGGTTGGCAGCATCTACTGACAGGGCAACCGGAGTGGCGGGCCAGCAGCTCAGCGGCTGAGGCGGGAGCGGGCCGTGGACGTCGCCTCGATCCGGATGCCGTCCGGCACCAGGAAGTTCACCACTGGCGGGTGGACGGCTGCACTCAGCACGACGACGGCGGTGGCGCCGTCCGGGCTGCCCGTCGCCGGCGCCACGCTTAGGGCGCTGAAGCGGTCGAACGCGCCGTTGCGGCCCAGATAGTCGACGGCGGCGCTGCGAACCCTCGCCCCGCTGAGGACGGCGGACGGTGTGCCGCCGGAGTTGTCCAGCTGGCCGAGGGTGAAACTGTCCGCGGCCGCCACCGAGGCACCGTCCGCGGCGGAGAGCAGCTTCTTGTGTTCGAGGTAAACGCTGGAGGCCGCCATCACGACGGTGGCGACCAGCAGGGCAATCAACACGAAGCCGATGCTCAGCACCAGCACCTGCCCCTCCTGCCGGCGGGGCCCGGGCCGGCCCCTCACCGGAACCTGCCCACCAGCTGGGTTGCCGACGCGCTGAGCTGGCTCGCGTTCAGATGCAGTGCGTCGCTGAACGGCACAAACGGCAGGGGCACGGTGAGGCGGACGGTGACTGTCACCGCCGAGCCGGGAGCCAGGCAATCGGCAGGCTCGCAACGGGTGTCGACGGTGGCGTTTCCCGCCGGCTGGCCGTAATCGGCGAGCGCCAGCAGCACGGCTTGCTCTGCCGCTGCCCGGCCGCTTGCCGCGTCCGGCTGGGCCACGTAGACCTTGGCGGCCTGGTCGGCGGCGCCCACGACTGCGAACGAGCCGCCCTGGATCTGGCCCACGGTGATGATGAAGTACACCAGCGGCACCATCAGCAGTGCGGACAGGAAGACGAACTCGACCACGGCACTCCCCTGTTCCGGTGACGCGCCGTGCTCCGGCCATTCACCGCTGGATGGCCGCATGGCCCTTCACCTCCAAGAGCGCCCGGGGACCGATGAAGCCGATGACCGGCAGGGGTGCCCGGACGGTCACCTCGAGTGTGCGGATGCCCTGGAACGTCGATTCGCTTGTCCCCACGTCCCGCGCGAAATCCGCGTTGAGCGCCGCCGTGATCAGCTGGACAGTCCGTTCCTTGGCGTCCCCGTCGTTGCGGTCGGCCAACGTGCCGTATCTGGCGCCCGAGGCGGCGGCGTCGATCAGCGTATTCCGGACGTGAAGTACCAGGGTGAGCTGGACGATCGCGAGGAAGAGCAAGGTGAGCAACGCACCGATCAGCACGAAGTCCACCACTGCAGCGCCCCGTTCTACGCCCTTGCGGTTTTCCCCGCTTTCGATCTGGCGCCCGGTCCCCCCGCCCTGGGCTGCCATTGCCTACTGTCCGACCTTGTCCATGGCTTGGTTGAAGAGTCCCTCAAGCGCAGGACCGGCGAGCGCGAGCAGGGCGGCCACGAGGACTGCCGACATGAGGGTGATCATGACCCAGCCGGGGACGTCCCCGCGCTGGGGATGGGCGGTTCCCACGTCAGAGTGGTCCCCCGGCCGCGCTTGCGACGGAGCAGACCACCAGGTCAACATGCTGAGCGCGCAGGCCGCCAATGCCGCCCGGGTTCCGAAGTTCTTCACCGTGTCCTCTTTCCTGGTTCTCTGGTTTTCTGTTTTCTGTTTTTCTGTTTTTCCGGAGTCCTGTTTTTGGATCTGATGGTTCGTGACGTGTCGCCGGCAGATCGTGCACCGTGTGCCCC
>NZ_CAKKMM010000378.1:0-4261 GCF_918698205.1 Microbacterium sp. Bi128
GAGTCGTTCGCGTGGCTCAACGACGACTCTCTGCTGCGACCGCGATCGTGGGCGGCGCTGCAAGAGGAAGCCCGGGCCATTCAGACGCGGTGGGACGACATCGACGACGCGATGCGCTCGGTGCGGGCTCTGCGCCGCCGCGAGATGCTGCGCGTCGCGATGGCGGCGGTGCTCGAGGTCGTCTCGCTCGAAGAGCTCTCCGATGCCCTGACCACCATCACCGAGGTCACCATCCAGGCCACGCTGCGCGCGGTCCGGCGCGAGGTCGTGCCCCCGGAGGACGACGCCCTCGACTTCTCGGTGATCGCGATGGGTCGCTTCGGCGGCCGCGAGATCGGGTTCGGTTCGGATGCCGACGTGATGTACGTCTACCGCGCGAACGGCATCGACCCGCAGCGCGCGAGCACCCTCGCCTTGAAGCTCGTCGCGGGCCTGCGCGAACACTCCGAAGACCACCGGCTGCCGCTCGACCTCGACGCGGAGCTGCGCCCCGAGGGCCGCAGCGGTCCGCTCGCCCGCTCGCTCGACGCCTACGCCGAGTACTACCGGCGTTGGTCGCTGTCGTGGGAGGCGCAAGCGCTCCTGCGCGCCCGTGGCGTCGCCGGAAGCGTGAAGCTCATCGCCGACTTCATGGCCCTCGCCGACGACGTCCGCTACCCGACCACCGCCGACCCGAACGGGCTGCGCGAGATCCGGCGGATCAAGGCGCGCGTCGAGAACGAACGGCTCCCGCAGGGCGCCGACCCGGCGCGGCATCTCAAGCTCGGTCCCGGCTCCATCAGCGACGTCGAGTGGCTGGTCCAGATCCTGCAGCTGCAGCATGCCCGAGCCACCCCCGCGATGCGCACCACGTCGACCCTCGGTGCCCTGGACGCCGCGGTCGACGCGGGCCTCATCGACCGTGACGCGGCCGACAAGCTCGCGGCATCCTGGCATCTGGCCAGCCGTCTGCGGTCGGCCAACACCCTGCTGTCGGGCCAGACGAGCGATGTGCTTCCCGCCGACCGCGGGCGGCTCGACGGGATCGGTCGGATTCTGGAGTACCCGCCGCACTCGGCCACCCAGGTCGAAGAGGACTATCTCGGCGCCACGCGGCGCGCGCGACGCGTCTTCGAGAAGCTCTTCTACGGGTGACTCAGGATGCCATGAGGCGCTCGCGCACCTCGCGGCGCAGCACCTTGCCGATGAGCGAACGCGGAAGGTCGTCCACGACGACCACGCGACGCGGCACCTTGTAGGCCGCCAAACGCGACTTGCAGAAGTCGCGCACGGCTTCGGCATCGAGCTGGACGCCGTCGCGCACGACGATCGCGGCGGCGACATCCTCGCCGCCGCGCGGCTTGGGAAGTGCGACGACGGCGGCGCCCTCGATGTCGGGGTGCGAGACGAGCACGTCTTCGACCTCGCTGGGCGAGACGTTGAAGCCGCCCGTGATGATGATCTCTTTCAGCCGGTCGACGATCGTGACGAAGCCATCGGCCGACACCGACGCGATATCGCCGGTGCGCAGCCAGCCGCCGTCGAGCAGGGTGGCCGCCGTGTCGGCCGGGCGGTTCCAATACCCCTCGAACACCTGCGGACCGCGCAGCAGCAGCTCGCCGGTCTCGCCGAGCGGCAGATCGGTCTCGGGGTCGTCGGGGTCGACGACCCGGATGTCGGTGCTCGGGAACGGGACGCCGACGGTTCCCGGACGCCGCGAGGGGCCGATCGGGTTGCCGAGCGCGACCGGCGAGGACTCGGTCATGCCGTACCCCTCGACGAGCAGGCCGCCGGTCGCCGCCTCCCACCGATCGACGGTGGCGACGGGCAGGCTCATGGCTCCCGAGATGGCGAACCGCACCGTCGACAGGTCGAGGGTGCCGCGGCTGGCGGCGCGGGCGAGCTGGTCGTAGATCGGCGGGACGGCCGGCAGGAACGTCGGCGGGCTCTTCTTCACCGCGGATGCCACGAGGTCGAGGTCGTACTTGGGGAACAGCACGAGCGTCGCACCGATGCTCATCGCGAACGTCAGGCAGAGGGTGAGGCCATACGCGTGGAAGAGGGGGAGCACACCGTAGAACGTCTCTTCGCCGTCGTGGAGGCCGGGCACCCAGGCGCGGCCCTGCATCGCGTTGGCGCGCAGATTGCTGTGGGTGAGCACGGCGCCCTTCGGGCTGCCCGTCGTGCCGCTGGTGTACTGCAGGAGCGCGATGTCGTCGAGGAGCGGCCCCTCGTGCTTGCGCGCGAGCTTGCCGTGCGTGAGCAGTTTCTCCCACGGTGTCGGGCGCTTCGACGTCGGTGCCGCGGTCAGCTGTGCGCGCGACTCGCGCGCCTTCTTCACCGGCAGCTTCAACGCGAGGCGGGTGCCGAACGGCATCGCCCGCGTGATGTCGACGGCGACGATGTGCTCAAGCGCGAGGTCGGACGGGAAGTCGGCCACGAGGTCGGCCACCTTGTCCCAGACGATCGCGAACCGGGCGCCGTGATCCTCGAACTGGTGCCGCAGCTCGCGCGCGGTGTAGAGCGGGTTGTGCTCGATGACGATCGCTCCGAGGCGCAGAGCGGCATAGAACGCGACGACGTGCTGCGGGCAGTTGGGCAGCACCAGGGCGACGCGGTCGCCCGCCTTGACGCCCAGCCGCCGCAGTCCCTCGGCGGCGCGGGAGATCTGATCGCCGAGCTCGCGATACGTCGTCCGCGCGCCGAAGAACTCCAGAGCCGTGGTCTTCCCGTACCGGTGCACCGAGTCGGCGATCATCTCGGGAAGCGTCTGCGACGGCTCGTCGATCTCGTGGGGCACGCCCTCGGCGTAGGAGCTGAGCCACGGTCGCGACACGTACGGGGAGGTCATGGCATCCATCATTCCGTGACCCACCGACACCGCGGCGACGCGCCGCCTGTGCGGATGCCGGGAGCTTGCGCGCTCCGCCTCTTTCGGGACGCGGGGGAGCGGCCTACCCTGCTGGCATGTGCCGCAACATCGTGCCCCTGCACAACTTCGAGCCCCCGGCATCCGATGACGAGTGCCACGACGCAGCCCTGCAATTCGTGCGCAAGATCACCGGAACGACGAAGCCCTCACGGGCGAACCAGGACACGTTCGATCGGGCCGTCGACGAGATCGCAAACGCCACTCGGCGGCTGCTGGACGAGCTGGTCACGACGGCTCCACCCAAGACGCGCGAGGTCGAGGCGGCGAAGCGCCAGGCCCGATCCGCCGACCGCTACGAGGCGATCCGCGTGTTCCAGGAGCAGAAGCGCGCCGCGCGCTCGGCATCCTGAGCCCGATCACCCCTCGTCGAAGCGCTCGAACAGGGGAGTGGCATCCGGACTCTCCAGATCCGGGATGCCATCGTCGTTCGGCACAGCGGTCAGCGGGCCCCGCAGCTGGTCGAGGAGCACGCCGGCATCTCCGGGTTCGCACGTGGAGGTCGCGCGGAGTTCCAGCACATCGACAGTGCCCTCGGCGGCGACGCCGGGGATCATGTCCACATCCAGACGCGACACCTTCGCCTCCGGCTTGCCGGCCATGATCACGATGTTCTCGATGCCCCCGCCGTATGTCGGCGTCGGGGCGAGCTGCCACCCGTTGTCGCCCATCCACGTACGGAGTTCGTCCATCCGCTGGGGCCCCTGACCGTCGAACGAGAATCCGTCCGGCAGGTTCCGCCGGAGGAAGAACTCGTACCCCCCGTCGCAGGGCTGCGGGGTGTCGCCGTATTCGGCGACCGCCCATTCGCCGTCGAAGATCTGCTTCTGCACCTCCGCGACGGTCGCCTTGAATTCCAGGTTCACCGCACGGGCATCGTCGAAGCTCGCGTCACTGGACAGTGTCTCCTGAGGGGACATCTGCGGACCTCCACATCCTGTCAAAACGATCCCGGCGATCACGGCGCCCCCGAGCAGTGCGGGCGTCCGTCGCTTGCGGTGTCCGATCATTCGTTCGCTCCTGCCGTCTCTAGGGCCTCGCGCAATCCCACCACGAAGTGCTTGAACGATTCCGCGGACGGGTCGAGATACCCCGTCTGCTCCACCGACTCGTAGCGGGGGATGGGCGCACCGCCCGGTCCCACGGCCCATCCCACGAGCACGTCCTTCATACTGTTGGCCGTGTCGTGGCTGTCGGTGCCCTCGCCGAGCTCGCCCTGGATGGAGCCGTAGCCCGGTACGACACCCCCGTTCGAGCTGAACGACGAGACGCCCGGCACGTCGCGCGGGTCTTCGGCGTGCGTGCTGCCCAGCCAGTCCTTGCGCCCCCACGCGGCGATGGGGTCGGCGTCGG